>NZ_JAQMIL010000087.1:0-41583 GCF_029990105.1 Bradyrhizobium sp. Arg237L
GGCACGGAGGCGTAGGAAATCAGAATCTCCGGGATGAGACATACGATCGCAAGATAGATCGCGCCAACCACTGTGACGCGCGACAGCACATAGTCGATGTACTCCGCCGTGCGCTCGCCAGGCCGAATGCCCGGGATGAAGCCACCATGCTTCTTCAGGTTGTCGGCGGTCTCGGTCGGGTTGAACACGATCGCCGTGTAGAAGAAGGCGAAGAACACGATCAGGGCGAGGTAGAGAATCAGGAACAGCGGCCGGCCGTGGCTGAGCTGGGTGGTGATCCACTGCATCCATTCCGGGCCCTTGCCGGCATTGAAGTTCGCGACCGTGGTCGGCAGCAGCAGCAGCGAGGACGCGAAGATCGGCGGGATCACGCCGGAGGTGTTGAGCTTGAGCGGCAGATGCGAGGACTGGCCCTCGAACATCTTGTTGCCGACCTGGCGCTTCGGATACTGGATCAGGAGCCGGCGTTGCGCGCGCTCCATGAAGACAATGAAGGCGATCACGGCAACCGCCATCACGATCACGACCAGGATCAGGCCGGTCGACATCGCGCCCTGGCGGCCGAGTTCGAGCATGTTGGCGAGCGCCGCCGGCAGTTCCGCGACGATGCCGGACAGGATGATCAGCGAGATGCCGTTGCCGATGCCGCGCGAGGTGATCTGCTCACCCAGCCACATCAGGAACATGGTGCCGCCGGTCAGCGTGATCGCGGTCGAGAGACGGAAGAACATGCCGGGGTCGGTGACGACGTTACCGGCGCCCTCGAGGCCCACCGCGATGCCGTAAGACTGGAACAGGGCCAGGATCACGGTGAGGTAGCGGGTGTACTGGTTCAGCGTCTTGCGGCCGGCCTCGCCTTCCTTCTTCAGCGCCTCGAGTTGCGGCGAGACGGTGGTCAGGAGCTGGATGATGATCGATGCCGAGATGTACGGCATGATGTTCAGCGCGAAGATCGCCATGCGGTGGATGCCGCCGCCGGCGAACATATTGAACATGCCGAGGATGCCGCCGGCCTGGGAGCGGAACACCTGCTCCCACACGTTGGGGTCGATGCCGGGTAGCGGGATGTAAGTGCCGAGCCGATAAACAAGCAGCGCACCCAGCGTGAACCAGATGCGCTTCTTCAGCTCTTCGGCCTTGCCGAGCGCTGCGAAATTGAGGTTGGACGCGAGTTGTTCCGCTGCTGAGACCATGTTTCGGCTTTCTCCCGGAGCCCCCGCCGACGTCCCCCACGGGATCATCGGCGGACACCGGACATTATTTGGTGCTCGGCTTCGATAAGTCCAACGTTCTCTGCCGTCCCTGCCTGCGCGAGCCAGGCAATGACGCAGATGTTACGCCGCCTCGCCTTCGTCCTTCTTGGCGGGCGCCAGGATCTTCACCGTGCCGCCGGCCTTCTCCACCGCGGCGACCGCGGACTTGGAGGCGCCATGCACCTCGATGTTGAGCTTGGCCGTGAGCTCGCCGCGGCCGAGCAGCCGCACGCCGTCCTTGGCGCGGCGCAGCACGCCCGACTTCACCAGCGCTTCCGCGTTCACGACCGCTCCGGCGTCGAGCTGCTTGGCGTCGACCGCCTGCTGCAATCGGTCGAGATTAACTTCCGCGAAATCGAGCCTGAAGATGTTGTTGAACCCGCGCTTGGGCAGGCGGCGATGCAGCGGCATCTGGCCGCCTTCAAAGCCCTTGATGCGCACGCCGGTACGCGCGGTCTGGCCCTTGCCGCCACGGCCGCCGGTCTTGCCCTTGCCCGAACCGATACCGCGGCCGATGCGCATGCGCTTCTTGCGCGAACCGGGATTGTCGGCGATCTCGCTGAGCTTCATCGCCCTTCTCCTTGTCTGTCTTAACCCTCGCCGACGACGCGGACGAGGTGTTGAACCTTGCTGATCATGCCGCGAACCTCAGGAGTGTCCTGATGCTCGGCAACCCGGCCGATCTTGTTGAGCTTGAGGCCGATCAGCGTCGAACGCTGCGAATGATGGCGGCGAATCGGACTGCCGATCTGCTCGACCTTGATCGTCTTTGCGGCCTGGGCCATCTCTTAAAACTCCAGATAGCGCGCTGGCTTAGCGCGAGTTATTCAGCCACCACTTCGGCATCGCCACCGACGCGGCGGGCCTGCAGGGTGGACACCTTGATGTTGCGGCGCGCAGCGACCGAACGCGGCGAATCCTGGTTCTTCAGCGCGTCGAAGGTGGCGCGAACCATGTTGTAGGGATTCGACGAGCCGATCGACTTCGCAACCACGTCCTGGATGCCGAGCGTCTCGAACACCGCACGCATCGGGCCGCCGGCGATGATGCCGGTACCGGCCGGCGCGGCACGCAGGTAGACGCGGCCGGCGCCGTGACGGCCGGCGATGTCGTGATGCAGTGTGCGGCCTTCGCGCAGCGCCACGCGGGTCAGGTTGCGCTTGGCGGATTCGGTCGCCTTGCGGATCGCTTCCGGCACTTCGCGCGCCTTGCCGTGGCCGAAACCGACCCGGCCCTTCTGGTCGCCGATCACGACCAGCGCCGCAAAGCCGAAGCGCTTGCCGCCCTTCACGACCTTTGCCACGCGATTGATGTGCACGAGCTTGTCGACGAACTCGCTGTCGCGCTCCTCGCGCTCCCTGCTCCGTTCGCGTCCGCCGCGTTCGCGTTCTGCCATGGTGTTTTCCAATCTCTAGAAAGGCTTATGCCTCAGTCCTAATATCCGCTCGAAACTTGCTCAGAAGCTCAGTCCGCCTTCGCGGGCCGCATCGGCAAGCGCCTTGACGCGCCCGTGATAGAGATAGGCGCCGCGGTCGAACACGACTTCCTTGACGCCCTTCTGCGTGGCGCGCTCGGCGAGCAGCTTGCCGACGGCCTTGGCTGCATCGATATTCGCACCCGTGTTGCCGCCATCGCGCATCGACTTCTCGAGCGACGAGGCCGACGCCAGCGTCTCGCCCTTCTGATCGTCGATCACCTGGGCGTAGATGTGCTTGGACGAGCGGAACACCGACAGACGCGGACGTCCGCCCCCGGAACGGCGCAGCGCCAAGCGTACGCGTTGCTTGCGCCGGGCATTGGTAACCTTCAGTGACATGACCGGCTCCGTTACTTCTTCTTGCCTTCCTTGCGGAAGATGAATTCGTTGGCGTACTTCACGCCCTTGCCCTTGTAGGGCTCCGGCGGACGATAGGCGCGGATCTCGGCCGCAACCTGCCCCACGCGCTGCGAATCGATGCCCGAGACCGTGATTTCGGTCGGCTTCGGCACCGCGATCGAGATGCCCTCCGGGATCGGGTAGATGACATCGTGGCTGTAGCCGAGCGCGAGCTGCAGGTTCTTGCCCTGCATCGCGGCGCGGTAGCCGACGCCCGTGATCTCGAGCTTCTTCTCAAAGCCCTTGGTGACGCCTTCGACCAGGTTGGCGACCTGAGCACGCGCGGTGCCGTACATCGCCTGCGCGCGGTTGGTGTCCACCCGCGGAGCGACCTTGACCTGGCCGTTCTCGAACTTCACCTCGACGTCGTTATGCACGACGAACTGAAGCTGGCCCTTCGGCCCCTTCACCTTCACCGTCTGCCCGTCGACAGTCGCCGTCACACCAGACGGGATCGCCACAGGCCTCTTGCCAATACGTGACATGGCTCAATCCTTCCTCAGAACACCGTGAAGAGAACTTCGCCGCCCACGTTCGCGTCGCGCGCTTCGTGGTCAGCCATGATTCCCTTCGGCGTCGACAAAACGGAGATGCCGAGACCGTTGTTCACGCGCGGCAGGTTCTTCACCGACGTGTAGACCCGGCGGCCCGGCTTCGACACGCGCTCGATCTCGCGGATGACCGGCTCGCCGTCGAAATATTTCAACTCGATCTCGAGCTCGCTGCGGCCGGACGAATGCTCGACGCTGGCGTAACCGCGGATATAACCTTCCGCCTTCAGCACCTCGAGCACGTTCTGGCGCATCTTCGAGCCCGGGCTCGAGACCTTCGACTTCGAGCGCATCTGCGCGTTGCGGATGCGGGTGATGAGATCAGAGATCGGATCGTGCGTTGACATCTTCCGACCCTCCTTACCAGCTCGACTTCACGAGGCCCGGGATCAGGCCCTTGGAGCCGAGCTCGCGCAGCGCGATGCGGGACAACTTGTTCTTGCGATAGTTCGAGCGCGGGCGGCCCGTCAGCTCGCAACGATTCCGGATCCGGGTCGCCGACGAGTTGCGCGGCATTTCCGCAAGCTTCAAGGTCGCCGCGAAACGCTCTTCCATCGGCTTGGTCTTGTCGGCGATGATCGCCTTCAACCGGGCGCGGCTCGCGGCGGCGTTCTTGGCCATCCGCTTGCGCCGGTTGTTCTTCTCGACTGCACTCTTCTTTGCCATGCGTGGCTCCTTACGTTTCCGCGTTTGAGAGGCTGTTCGTCAGCGTCTCACTGCCGGAACGGGAAATTGAAAGCGGTCAACAAGGCGCGAGCCTCGTCGTCGGTCTTGGCCGTGGTACACACGGTGATGTCCATGCCCCGCGCTTCCGAGACCTTGTCGAAGTCGATCTCGGGGAAAATGATGTGCTCCTTGATGCCGAGCGAATAGTTGCCGCGGCCATCGAAGCTCTTCGGGTTCAGCCCGCGGAAGTCGCGCACGCGCGGCAGCGCGACGGTGACCAGGCGATCGATGAACTCGTACATGCGCGCCTTGCGGAGCGTGACCTTGCAGCCGATCGGCTGGTTCTCGCGCAGCTTGAAGGTCGCGATCGCAACCCGCGAATAGGTCACGATCGCCTTCTGGCCGGCAATCTGCGTCAGCTCGGCGGCAGCGGTCTCGGCCTTCTTGCGGTCGTTGACGGAATCGCCGACGCCCATGTTGAGCACGACCTTGTCCAGCCGTGGCACCTGCATCGCGTTCTCGTAACCGAACTTCTCGGTCAGCAGGCCGCGAATCTTCCTGTCATATTCCGTGCGCAAGCGCGGCACATAAGCGGTCTCAGCCATCGATCTCTGCTCCCGAGCTCTTGGCAATGCGAACCTTCTTGCCATCAGCCTGAATCTTGAACCCGATGCGGGTCGGCTTTCCGTCCTTGCCGACATACGCGACGTTGGAGAGGTGGACCGGCGCCTCCTTGGAGATGATGCCGCCCTCCTGGTTCTGGGTCTGCTTCTGGTGACGCTTCACCATGTTGACGCCGCGCACCAGCGCCGTGTTTTCGGCCGGACGCACTTCGAACACTTCGCCGGTGCGGCCCTTGTCGCGGCCGGTCAGCACGATGACCCTGTCACCTTTCCGGATCTTGGCAGCCATCACAGCACCTCCGGCGCAAGCGAGATGATCTTCATGTGGTTCTTGGCGCGCAGCTCGCGCGGCACCGGCCCGAAGATACGGGTGCCGACCGGCTCGGACTGGTTGTTGACCAGCACGGCGGCATTGCGGTCGAAGCGGATGACCGAGCCGTCGGGGCGGCGAATGTCCTTGCGGACCCGCACCACGACCGCCTTCATGACGTCGCCCTTCTTCACCTTGCCACGCGGAATGGCTTCCTTGATCGACACAACGATAATGTCGCCCACGGTGGCATAGCGGCGCTTGGAGCCTCCAAGCACCTTGATGCACATGACACGGCGTGCGCCTGAATTATCGGCCACGTCGAGGTTGGTCTGCATCTGAATCATTGATGCACCTCGTCCTCTTTCTGCGCTTCACTTGCGCTCAAAATTTTCCTGACATTCTCCGGCTTCGAAGCCGAATGCGCGTCAGGCCGTTTGCTTCTGCTCGCCCCGGATCACGATCCAGCGCTTCAACTTCGAGATCGGCTTCGATTCCTCGATCCACACCGTGTCGCCCGGCTTGAACTGGTCGCTCTCGTCGTGCGCGTGATAGTTCTTCGAACGGCGGATCGTCTTCTTGTAGATCGGATGGGTGAAGCGGCGATCGACGCGCACCACCACCGTCTTGGCTTGCTTGTCGCTGACGACCACGCCCTGCAGCGTACGTTTCGGCATGTCCGGCCTCTTACTTCTTCTTCGCGCGCTGCTGCGCGGCGATGGTCTTGATACGGGCGATGTCGCGGCGCGCTTCCTTCAGCCGCGAGGTGTTCTCGAGCTGACCGGTGGCGCGCTGGAAGCGCAGGTTGAACCGCTCCTTCTTCAGATTGAGGATCGCGTCCTCCATCTGGTCGGCGCTCATCGCGCGGATATCCTCGACTTTCATCTGGGCCATCTCGGTTACTCCGCGATGCGCGCGACGAAGCGCGTCTTGATCGGCAGCTTGGCGGCGGCCAAGGTCAGCGCCTCGCGCGCGACCTGGTTGGTGACGCCGTCGATCTCGAACAGCACACGACCGGGCTTGACGCGGGCCACCCACAATTCCGGCGCGCCCTTGCCGGAGCCCATGCGCACTTCGGCGGGCTTCTTCGACACCGGCAAATCAGGGAACACGCGGATCCAGACGCGGCCGGCGCGCTTCATGTGGCGGGTCAGCGCGCGGCGAGCGGCCTCGATCTGGCGCGCGGTGACGCGTTCCGGCTCGAGCGCCTTCAGGCCGAACTGGCCGAAGGACAACGTCGCGCCCGAAGTCGCAACGCCGTGGATGCGGCCCTTATGCGCCTTCCGGAACTTCGTTTTCTTTGGTTGCATCATGGCGTTAAGCCCTCAAACTCTCATTTGCCGTTAGGCGGCGTCGCGACGGGACCGCGGGCTATCGCCCTCGGCCATCCGCTTGTCCTGGGCCATCGGATCATGCTCGAGGATTTCGCCCTTGAAGATCCAGACCTTGACGCCGCAGGTGCCGAAGGTGGTGAACGCGGTGGCAACGCCGTAGTCGACGTCGGCGCGCAGCGTGTGCAGCGGCACCCGGCCCTCGCGGTACCATTCCATGCGCGCGATTTCAGCGCCGCCCAACCGACCCGAGCAGTTGATACGGATGCCCTCGGCGCCAAGACGCATCGCCGACTGCACCGCCCGCTTCATGGCGCGGCGGAACGCAACGCGGCGCTCGAGCTGCTGCGCGATCGATTCAGCGACCAGCGTCGCATCGAGCTCCGGCTTGCGGATTTCGACGATGTTGATGACGACGTCGGAAGCCGTGATGTCGGCAACCTTCTTGCGCAGCTTGTCGATGTCGGCGCCCTTCTTGCCGATCACGACGCCCGGCCGCGCCGAGTGGATCGTCACCCGGCACTTCTTGTGCGGACGCTCGATCACGATGCGCGCCACTGCGGCCTGCTTGAGCTCCTTGTGCAGGATCTCGCGGATCTTGACGTCCTCATGCAGCAGCTTGCCGTATTCGGCCTTGCCGGCAAACCAACGCGAATCCCAGGTCCGGTTGATGCCGAGACGCAGCCCGATCGGATTGATCTTTTGACCCATCTTATTCTCCTGCGCTTCTTCTTTAAGCGCTCGCCTCGGCCTCGACCTCACGAACCACGATCGTGAGATGCGAGAACGGTTTGTAGACACGGCCCGAGCGGCCACGGCCGCGCGGGGCAAAACGCTTCATGACGAGGCCATTGCCGACATGCGCCTCGGCGACGACGAGATCGTCGACTTCGAGGTCATGATTGTTCTCAGCATTGGCAATCGCCGATTCCAGGCACTTCTTGACGTCGACCGCGATCCGCTTGCGCGAGAACTGCAGGTCGGCGAGTGCAGCCGAAGCCTTGCGGCCACGGATCATCTGCGCGACAAGGTTCAGCTTCTGCGGGCTGACGCGCAGCATCCGGGCGACGGCCTTGGCCTCATTGTCCGCGAGGACACGTTCGCGCTTTGGTTTGCTCATCGCTTAATCCTCAAGCCCTCTTGGCTTTCTTGTCGCCAGAGTGGCCGTGGAAGGTACGTGTCGGCGAGAACTCGCCGAACTTGTGACCCACCATTTCCTCGTTCACCGAAACCGGTACGTGCTTCTGACCGTTGTAGACGCCGAAGGTCAGGCCCACGAACTGCGGCAGGATGGTCGAGCGGCGACTCCAGATCTTGATAACGTCGTGACGGCCGGACGCGCGCGCGGCATCTGCCTTCTTGAGCAGCGATGCCTCGACGAACGGGCCTTTCCAGACTGAACGAACCATGTCCGGCGTTCCTTACTTCTTCCGCTTGTGGCGGCTTAGGAGAATGAATTTGTTGGTCGACTTGTTCGAGCGCGTCTTCTTGCCCTTGGTCGGCTTGCCCCACGGTGTCACCGGGTGGCGGCCGCCCGAGGTGCGGCCTTCACCGCCGCCATGCGGGTGGTCGATCGGGTTCATGACGACACCGCGGTTGTGCGGGCGCCAGCCGAGCCAGCGGGTGCGGCCGGCCTTGCCGATCGAGATGTTCATGTGATCGGGATTCGACACCGCGCCGATCGCGCCGCGGCAACGGCCGTGCACCAGGCGCTGCTCGCCCGAGTTCAGGCGGATGATGACGTAGTCCTGGTCGCGGCCGACGATCTGGGCATAGGTGCCGGCGGAGCGCGCAAGCTGACCACCCTTGCCGATCTTCAGCTCGATGTTGTGGACGATCGTGCCGACCGGCATGTTGCCGAGCGGCATCACGTTGCCCGGCTTGACGTCGACATAGCTGCCGGCCACCACCGTGTCGCCTGCGGCGAGCCGCTGCGGCGCCAGGATGTAGGCCTGCTCGCCGTCCTGATACTTGATCAGCGCGATGAAGGCGGTGCGGTTCGGGTCATATTCCAGCCGCTCGACGATCGCCGGCACATCCACCTTGTCGCGGCGGAAGTCGACATTGCGATAGGCCTTCTTGTGGCCGCCGCCGCGGAAGCGCACGGTGATGCGGCCGGTATTGTTGCGGCCACCGTTCGATTGCTTGCCCTCGGTGAGCGCCTTGACCGGCTTGCCCTTGTAGAGCGCCGAACGATCGACCATCACCAGCTGGCGCTGGCCCGGCGTCGTTGGATTGTAGGTTTTCAATGCCATCGTCGTTACGCCCTTATAGTCCGGTAGTCACGTCGATGCGGTGGCCCTCTTCCAGGGTCACGATCGCGCGCTTGGTGTCCGACTGCGAACCGAAATTGCCGCGGAACACCTTGGTCTTGCCTTTGCGCACCAGTGTGTTCACGCTCTTGACCTTGACGTCGAAGAGCTTCTCGACCGCTTCCTTGATCTGCGGCTTGGTGGCCTTGGAGGCGACCTTGAACAGCACCTTGTTGTGCTCGGAGGCGAGCGTCGCCTTTTCGGTCACAACGGGCGCGACGATGACGTCGTAGTGGCGCGGATCGATATTCTTCATTTGAAGCGCGCCTCCAGCGCATCGACGGCCGCCTTGGTCAGGACCAGCTTCTGGCGGCGCAGGATGTCGTAGACGTTGATACCCTGGATCGGCAGCACGTCGATATTCGGAATGTTGCGGGCCGCGGTCGCGAAACCGTTGTTGAGCTCGGCGCCGTCGATGATCAGCGCATTGGTGAGCCCGAGGCCGGAGAAGTGACCGACCAGCGCCTTGGTCTTGGCTTCCTTGATATCAGCGCTGTCGAGCACGACCAGGCCGCCGTCCTTGGCCTTGGCCGACAAAGCATGCTTGAGCGCCAGCGCACGCACCTTCTTCGGCAGGTCGGTCGCATGCGAGCGAACCACCGGACCGAAGGCGCGGCCGCCACCACGGAACTGCGGCACGCGCGCCGAGCCGTGACGGGCACCGCCGGTGCCCTTCTGCTTGTACATCTTCTTGCCGGTGCGCCAGATCTCGGCGCGACCCTTGGCCTTGTGCGTGCCGGCCTGGCGCTTGTTGAGCTGCCACTGCACGCAGCGCTGAATGATGTCGGCGCGTGGCTCGAGGCCGAAAATGGCGTCGGAAAGCTGGACCGAGCCGGCTTCCTTGCCCTCAAGGGTGGTGACTTTCAGTTCCATCTCACGCACCCTCCTGCTCGGCCGGCGCCTCGGCAGCCTGCTCGCCCGCAACCTTGAACTTGCCGGGCTTCGGAGCTTCCTTCGGCAGCGGCTTCTTGATGGCGTCGCGCACCCTGATCCAGCCGCCCTTGGAGCCGGGAACGGCGCCTTCGACCAGGATCAGGCCACGCTCGACATCGGTCTGGACGACGCGAAGGTTGAGCGTGGTGATGCGATCGACACCCATGTGGCCGGGCATCTTCTTGTTCTTCCAGGTCTTGCCGGGATCCTGACGGCCGCCGGTCGAACCGATCGAACGGTGCGAGATCGACACGCCGTGGGTGGCGCGCAGACCGCCGAAATTCCAGCGCTTCATGCCGCCGGCAAAGCCCTTACCGATCGAGGTGCCGGTAACGTCGACGAACTGACCGACCACGAAGTGATCGGCCTGGATCTCGGCGCCGACCGGAATCAGCGCATCCTCGGAGACGCGGAATTCCGCGACCTTGCGCTTCGGCTCGACCTTGGCGACGGCGAACTGGCCGCGCTCGGCCTTCGGCATGTATACGGTCTTGCGCGAGCCCGAGCCGAGCTGCAGCGCAACATAACCGTTCGTTTCAGTGGTGCGGTGGCCCAGCACCTGGCAGTTGCCGAGCTTCAGCACGGTCACGGGGATATGTTCGCCGGCCTCTGTAAAGACCCGCGTCATCCCGACCTTTTGTGCGATCACTCCGGAGCGCATCGGCGTGGTTCCTGTTCTCTTTCGTCCACTCGCGCGGACTTCAATCCAAAAAACTTAGAGCTTGATCTCGACGTCGACACCGGCGGCCAGATCGAGCTTCATGAGAGCATCGACGGTCTGCGGGGTCGGATCGACGATGTCGAGAAGGCGCTTGTGGGTGCGCATCTCGAACTGTTCGCGGCTCTTCTTGTCGACGTGCGGCGAACGGTTGACGGTGAACTTCTCGATGCGGGTCGGCAGCGGAATAGGACCGCGAACCTGGGCACCGGTGCGTTTCGCCGTGTTCACGATCTCGCGGGTCGACGTATCGAGAATACGATGGTCGAACGCCTTGAGACGGATGCGGATATTCTGGCCGTTCATTGCCGTACTTTCTTTGGTGAGTGGCGAGTAGCGAGTAGCGAATAGAAATTCCTATTCGCCACTCGCCATTCCCTATTCGCTTCTTACTCGAGGATCGAGGCGACGACGCCGGCGCCGACGGTGCGGCCACCCTCGCGGATGGCGAAGCGCAGCTTTTCCTCCATCGCGATCGGCACGATCAGGTGCACTTCCATCGCGATGTTGTCGCCCGGCATCACCATCTCGGTGCCCTCAGGCAGATGCACGACACCGGTCACGTCGGTGGTGCGGAAGTAGAACTGCGGGCGGTAGTTGGTGAAGAACGGGGTGTGACGGCCGCCCTCTTCCTTGGTGAGGATGTACGCTTCGGCCTTGAACTTGGTGTGCGGCTTGACCGAACCCGGCTTGCACAGCACCTGGCCACGCTCGACTTCCTCGCGCTTGGTACCGCGGAGCAGCGCACCGATGTTGTCGCCTGCCTGGCCCTGATCGAGCAGCTTGCGGAACATTTCGACGCCGGTGACGGTGGTCTTCTGAGTGTCGCGCAGACCGACGATCTCGATTTCGTCGCCGACCTTGACGATCCCGCGCTCGACACGGCCGGTCACCACGGTGCCGCGGCCCGAGATCGAGAACACGTCTTCGACCGGCATCAGGAAGGGCTGGTCGATCGGACGCTCCGGCTGCGGAATGTACTCGTCGACATTGCGCATCAGCTCGAGAACCGCGTCATGGCCGAGCTTCTTGTCGCTGTCTTCGAGAGCGGCCAGCGCCGAACCCTTGACGATCGGGATCTTGTCGCCGGGGAAGTCGTACTTCGAGAGCAGCTCGCGCACTTCGAGCTCGACGAGCTCGAGCAGCTCCGGATCGTCGACCATGTCGCACTTGTTGAGGAACACGACGAGCGCGGGAACGCCGACCTGGCGGGCGAGCAGGATGTGCTCGCGGGTCTGCGGCATCGGGCCGTCGGCAGCCGACACGACGAGGATCGCACCGTCCATCTGAGCGGCGCCGGTGATCATGTTCTTCACGTAGTCGGCGTGGCCGGGGCAGTCGACGTGGGCGTAGTGGCGGTTCTTGGTCTCGTACTCGACGTGAGCGGTCGAGATCGTGATGCCGCGCGCCTTCTCTTCCGGGGCCTTGTCGATCTGGTCGTAGGCGGTGAACGTCGCACCGCCGGTTTCCGCCAGGATCTTGGTGATCGCGGCGGTCAGCGAGGTCTTGCCATGGTCGACGTGACCGATGGTGCCGATGTTGCAGTGCGGTTTGTTACGCTCAAATTTTGCTTTGGCCATTTGACTCTCCGTTCAATCGTTAGCTGCCAACCAACGATAATCAGGCAAACTTCTTCTGGACTTCAGCCGACACGTTCGCCGGCGCTTCGGCGTAGTGATCGAACTGCATGGTGAAGGTCGCGCGACCCTGGCTCATCGAGCGCAGGTTGTTCACGTAACCGAACATGTTCATGAGCGGCACCATCGCGTTGATGACGTTGGCATTGCCGCGCATGTCTTGGCCCTGGATCTGGCCGCGCCGGGAGTTCAGGTCGCCGATGACGGACCCGGTGTAGTCTTCCGGCGTCACCACCTCGACCTTCATGATCGGCTCGAGCAGGACGGACTTGCCCATCTGCAGCGCTTCGCGGAAGCAGGCGCGCGTTGCGATTTCGAAGGCCAGTGCCGACGAGTCGACGTCGTGATACTTGCCGTCGATGAGCTGCACCTTGACGTCGACAATCGGGAAGCCCGCGACGACGCCCGAGCCCAGCACGCTCTCGAGACCCTTCTCGACGCCGGGGATGTATTCCTTCGGCACCGCGCCACCGACGATCTTCGATTCGAACTCGTAGCCCTTGCCGGCCTCGTTCGGCTCGACGATCAGCGTCACGGCCGCGAACTGGCCGGTGCCGCCGGTCTGCTTCTTGTGGGTGTAGCTGTGCTCGACCCGCTTGGTCACGCGCTCACGGAACGCCACCTGCGGCGCACCGATGTTGGCGTCGACCTTGTAGGTGCGCTTCAGGATGTCGACCTTGATGTCGAGATGCAGTTCGCCCATGCCCTTCAGGATGGTCTGACCGGACTCGTGGTCGGTCGTCACCCGGAACGACGGATCCTCAGCGGCGAGCTTCGCGAGCGCGACGCCTAGCTTTTCCTGGTCGGCCTTCGACTTCGGCTCGATCGCGATCTCGATCACCGGGTCCGGGAATTCCATCTTTTCCAGGATCACCGGCTTGTTGGGATCGCACAGCGTGTCACCGGTGCGCGCTTCCTTGAGGCCCGCCAGCGCGACGATGTCGCCGGCATAGGCTTCCTTGATGTCCTCGCGGTTGTTCGCATGCATCAGCAACATGCGCCCGATCCGCTCCTTCTTCTCGCGGGTCGAGTTCACCACGCCGGTGCCGCTCTGCAGGATGCCCGAATAGATGCGGCAGAAGGTGATAGTGCCGACGAACGGGTCGTCCATGATCTTGAACGCGAGCAGCGCCAGCGGCTCCTTGTCGTCCGCCTTGCGCACGACTTCGTTGCCGTCCTCGTCGGTGCCCTTGATCGCGGGCACGTCGATCGGCGACGGCAGGTAGTCGACGACGGCGTCAAGCAGCGGCTGCACGCCCTTGTTCTTGAACGCGGAGCCGCACAGCACGGGATAGAACGCGCCGGTCAGCACCGCCTTGCGGATCAGCCGCTTCAGCGTCGCCTCATCCGGCTCGTTGCCATCGAGGAAGGCGGCCAATGCGTCGTCGTCGAGCTCGACGGCGGCTTCCACCATCTTCTCGCGGTATTCCTTGGCCTGGTCGACGAGGTCTTCCGGAATGTCGACATAGTCGAACTTCGCACCGAGGGATTCATCGTTCCAGACGATGCCCTTCATCTTCACGAGATCGACGAGACCCTTGAAGTTGTTCTCGGCGCCGATCGGAAGCTGGATCGCGATCGGCTTGGCACCGAGGCGGTCGACGATGTCGGACAGGCACTTGAAGAAGTCGGCGCCGGTCTTGTCCATCTTGTTGGCGAAGACGATGCGCGGAACCTTGTACTTATCACCCTGGCGCCAGACGGTCTCGGTCTGCGGCTCGACGCCCTGGTTGGAGTCGAGCACGCACACAGCGCCGTCGAGCACACGCAAGCTGCGCTCAACTTCAATGGTGAAGTCGACGTGGCCGGGGGTGTCGATGATGTTCAGCCGCTTACCGTTCCAGAACGCGGTGGTCGCAGCCGAGGTGATGGTGATGCCACGCTCCTGCTCCTGCTCCATCCAGTCCATCGTCGCGGCACCTTCGTGCACTTCGCCGATCTTGTGGCTCTTGCCGGTGTAATAGAGGATGCGCTCGGTCGTCGTGGTCTTGCCGGCGTCGATATGCGCCATGATACCGAAGTTGCGATAGTCCTCGATGGCATGTTGGCGGGGCATGGGGCTGTTCCTTAAATTCCGTAATTCGCCTTACCAGCGATAGTGCGAGAAGGCGCGGTTGGCTTCCGCCATCCGGTGCACGTCTTCACGCTTCTTGACGGCGTTCCCCCGGTTGTTCGACGCATCAAGCAGCTCCGCCGAGAGCCGCTCCGTCATGGTCTTCTCGTTGCGCTCGCGCGCGGCCGAAATCAGCCAGCGGATGCCGAGCGCCTGCCGGCGCACCGAGCGGACTTCCACCGGCACCTGATAGGTCGCACCACCGACGCGACGGGAACGCACCTCAATGGTCGGCATGACGTTCTCGAGCGCCTGCTCGAACACGCCGAGCGGATTCTGCTTGGTCTTGGCCTCGATCATGGTGAGCGCGCCATAGACGATGTTCTCGGCGACCGACTTCTTGCCGGCGTACATGACCGAGTTCATGAACTTTGTGATGATGATGTTTCCGAACTTCGGGTCCGGAAGCACTTCACGCTTTTCTGCAGAGTGACGACGCGACATCTTGCCTGTTCCCGCTTACTTCGGACGCTTGGCGCCGTACTTCGAACGACGCTGCTTACGGTTCTTGACGCCCTGGGTATCCAGCACGCCGCGGAGGATGTGGTAGCGCACGCCCGGCAAGTCCTTGACGCGGCCGCCGCGGATCATGACCACCGAGTGCTCCTGAAGGTTATGACCCTCGCCGGGGATGTAGCCGATCACCTCGAACCCGTTGGTCAGGCGCACCTTGGCGACCTTGCGAAGCGCCGAATTCGGCTTCTTCGGAGTCGTCGTGTAGACGCGCGTGCACACGCCGCGCTTCTGCGGCGACTGCTGCAGCGCCGGCACTTTCTTGCGCGACTTCTGCACTTCCCGTGGTTTTGCGATCAGCTGGTTGATCGTCGGCATGTCAGCCTTCACCCTTCAAGTTCGCGCGGAACCTCACTGGCTCCGCAAATTCTTCACGGGAACGAGCCGCCCGTCCGGCCGCCTCACACGAAAACCATTCGCGCAAAACGAAATCGCGCCTACCACTCGTTGCTGAGCGGAAAGCGCTTGACGCCACAGAGGACCGCGATCACGACCGATCAGCGTTCGCTGTCCGGTTGAGAACCGAGGTCATGCATCCGAGTTCACTCTCAAGAGAACGCGCTCAAGAGAACAAAGATCGCCCTGGCATTGCCTAGCTATCATCGACAGCGTTTGAGCGGCATTCGTCGAGGTTGGTGCCCGCCTCAGTCCCAGTGGGTCTGATAGGGTGTTCCGTTCCGACGCTGGCGTAGCTCACCGCCTGTCGTTAAGTTCGCGCCTTGTATAAGCGGTAGATAGTGAAGTCAAGCAAAACGACAATACGAGAAACGCCTCTGCCGCATATGGATTTGGCACTTTCGCGCGCTCAGCGCGAGTGAAAATGCAGGGCTCGGCGCCCTTCCTCCGGGCGAGTCGGCCGACTTTTTTACCCGGACATAAATATCCTGAAGCAGCTCTTGCGCGGCTCTCATCCAGAGATATCGCGCAAAATAAGCCTTTGTTTGCCATTGCGGGCGCAAAGAACCCGCTTGGAGACCGGGATTTCCCATGCGCTATACCGACATCGCGATCATCGGCGGGGGACTGGCCGGCTCCACGGCAGCCTCCATGCTCGGCCGTGCCGGCATTCCGACCATCCTGATCGACCCGCACGACGTCTATCCGTTCGATTTCCGCGTCGAGAAGCTGGGCGGCGGCGGGCAGATCGAGCGATTCGCGCGGACCGGATTGGCGGAGGCGGTGCTTTCGCGCGCGACTCACGCACGCGAAAACTGGATCGCCCGCTTCGGCCGACTGCTCGACAGGGCGCCGATCGACCAATACGGCATCATGTATGACGAGCTCGTCAACGCGATTCGGGCTGAGATCGCCGCCCCCGCCGAGTTCATCTACGACAAGGTCACCAATGTTGCGATCAGCGCCGAGCGGCAGGAGGTGACGCTCGGCGGCGGCGAGACGGTTTCGGCCCGGCTGGTCGTGCTTGCCAACGGGCTGAATGTCGGGCTGCGCCGCATGATCGGCATCGAACGACAGATTACCAGCCCCTGCCATTCAATCTCGCTCGGTTTCGATCTCGTCCCCGTCGGCCGGCCGGCGTTCCCCTTCCCGGCCTTGACCTATTTCTCGGAGCGGCCCAGCGACCGCATTCCCTATCTGACGCTGTTTCCGGTCGAGGAGCGCCGGATGCGTGCCAATCTGTTCGTCTATCGTGAGGCCGATGATCCCTGGCTGCGCGAGATGCGGGTGAGCCCGGTCAGAACCCTCAATGCCGCGCTGCCCAGACTTTCCCGGATCACCGGCGAGTTCGCCGTTGCCGGCGTTATCAAGGTGCGTCCGGCCGATCTTTCTGTCAGTACCAATTATCGGCGGCCGGGCATCGTCCTAGTCGGCGATGCCTTCTCGGTCACCTGCCCGGTCACCGGTACCGGCACCGACAAGGTGTTCACGGACGTCGCCCAGCTCTGCAATGTCCATATCCCGGCGTGGCTTGCCAGCGAAGGCATGGGCGTGGACAAGATCGCCGCGTACTACGACGATCCCGTCAAGAAGGCTTGCGACGCCTGGTCAATGGCCAAGGCCTTCGACTTCCGCCGGGTGTCGACGGACACCAGCCTTTACTGGCGTGCGCAGCGCGGCGGCCGCTTCCTGTCGTGGCTTGGCCGAGGCGCCCTGCGGCGGCTTGCTGGCGGAGGACGCCGGACGACGCTGCCGGAGGCGCTGCCGCAGACGCCGTAGGAAATGGTAGCCGAGCAGCCGGCCCGCTTCCATCCGGTAGCCCAGCGACTTCGTTCCGCTGACATCGAAGATCAGATCGAGCATGGTGCGGCGGCCGGCCCATAGCTGGGCCATGAAACTGTCTTCGGCGGCGCAGGAATTGATCGCCTCGATCTCGGGCTCCGCGAGCAACTGATCGGTCATCTTGTCGACGAGCAGATGCCCGGGCGAATATCGCGCGAACTGCGCATCGTATGCTGTCTTCCAGGTGTAGGCGGTCGAGCCGCCATACATCAGCACCTGCGCGGCCGCCACCTCGCCGTTCACCTGCAGCAAGGCGACGGAGCAAGCCTGACGGTCGGCCAGATTCTGCACCAACTGTCTGGTGAAGGCGGCATCGCGGACGTCCGACAGCAGCGCCGTGCCCCGCTCGCCCTTCCAACTTGCCTTTTCCATCGTCAGAAATGTCTCGAACGCCTGGCGGACCGCGCCGGGCGACCGATCGTTGACGATATCGACGGCGCCAAGCGCTGACAATCTGTTCCAGTCCTGACGCAGTTTTTTCCGCGTCGAGCCGCTACGCTTCACGCCGAATTCCGTCGTCACGAAAGGTCGGCTGCTCGTTGCAACGAGCAACGGTTCGATGCCACGCGCGCCCAGCCATTTCGACATGGCGGCATAGCTCGGGCATTCCCCGTCGAGCGACGTGAGGCTGAGGACATCAGGCAGCAGCGGGTCTTGTTCGATGGCGGCGAGGAACGCGGGAACGACCTGATCGGCGAAAGCCGGATCGACGACGGGGCTGGAGAGAAAAGCGTACTCGTAGGGCAGCGCTTCCGATACCTTTGGCCACAGCCGCACCGCCTGCCGCACCTGCAACGCCCAGATGCCCACGAGCCTGCGCCGCGCAGCGCCCTGCTCCCAGGCCAGCAACACGCGTATCTTGGCAAAGTCGGTCGCAACGACCGCCGCAAGCGCGGCCGGATTCATGAACACGTTCGACGACGCACGCCGCACCAGCTCGTCCCATTGCAGGGCGATGTCCAGCCTGGGTGAATCAATCGTTACCGTGATCATCGAAATTCGCGCTCTTCAACCGCGCCGATCGTGGTTGCGGGAGATTGCTTTTCGATTAAGCGGACGCGGGACTGACTGGATTGTGAAGCACCAATTCAGGGTTCCTTTGCGATTCTCGGCCATGCATGGAGCCTTGCGATCAGAGGCAAGACGCATGCGCTACACGGATGTTGCCATCATCGGCGGCGGGCTCGCCGGTTCGACCGCCGCGGCGATGCTCGGACGCGCGGGCATCTCGGCGTGCCTGATCGACCCGCACCTGAACTACCCGCCCGAGCTGCGCTGCGAGAAGCTCGGCGGAGACCAACTCGAGCTGTTGCGCAAGACCGGCCTCGCCGAAGAGACGCTGCGCGCCACGACGCTGGATGGCCAGGTGTGGGAGGCGCGGTTCGGCTATGTCGTCGCCAAGAAGCCCAGCGATCAGCACGGCATCCTCTACGACACGCTGGTCAACACCATGCGCGCGCAGATTCCCGGTGATGTCGAGATCATCCATGCCAAGGCCTACGCTGTTTCGAACAGCGCCGACCGGCAGAAGATCGTGCTATCGAACAACCAGGAGATCTCGGCACGGCTCGTCGTGCTCGCCAACGGCCTGAACACCGGCCTGCGCCACACGCTCGGCATGCAGCGCCGCATCACCAGCGCGTGCCATTCGATCACGCTAGGCTTCGATGTCGTGCCGGCCGGCCGCGTGATGTTCGATTTTCCAGCGCTGACCTATTGGCCGGGCCGGCCGAGCGCGCGCATGGCCTATCTTACATTGTTCCCGATCGGCGGAACGATGCGCGCCAATCTCATGGTCTACCGCGACATGACCGACCCATGGCTGCAGCAGTTCAGGGAGTCGCCGGAAGCAACCATGCTCAGCACAATGCCAGGGCTTGCGCGCATGACCGGAGGCTTCATGGTCTCCGGGCCGATCAGGATCAGGCCCGCCGATCTCTACGTCACCGAAGGATATTTGCAGCCCGGCATCGTCCTGGTCGGCGACGCGTTCTCCACCTCCTGCCCCGCCGCCGGCACCGGTAGCGACAAGGTCTTCACCGACGTCGAGCGACTGTGCAACGTCCACATCCCGGCGTGGCTTTCGAGCGACGGCATGGACGTGCGGAAGATCCAGGCGTTCTACGACGATCCGGTCAAGCAGGCCTGCGAGGCACGATCGCTTGCCAAGGCCTACCACCTTCGCTCGCTGTCGATCGACCATGGCCTGACCTGGCGCGCCGGACGCTGGGGCCGCTTCGTGGTCCGCTTCGCGCAAGGCGTCCGCTATTCCACCGCCGGCGCGTTTCGCCCAGCGCGGCAAGGCCGGATCGCGACGTCAAGCTGAGCGATCACTCCTCGTCGTCGTCTTCATCGTCGTCGTCGGCCTGCGCGGCGGCATTGTGCGCGACATGGCCCTGATCGTCCCAGAGCTTGCGGTAGATGCCGTTTGCGGCGAGCAGCTCGGCATGGGTGCCGCGCTCGATCGCCTTGCCGCCGGAGATCACGATGATCTCGTCCATGTCGACCACCGACGTCAGCCGGTGCGTCGACCAGATCATAGTGCGGCCCGCGGCGACCCTGAACAGCGTACGGTTGATCGCGGCCTCCGTGGTCTGGTCGAGGGCCGAGGTGGCTTCGTCGAGCAGCAGCACGGACGGATTGCGGATGATGGCGCGCGCGATCGCGATGCGCTGGCGCTGGCCGCCCGACAGGGTGTCGCCGCGCTCGCCGACCACGGTGTCGTATTTCTGTGGCAGGCTCATGATGAAGCGATGGATCTCGGCCTTGCGCGCGGCGTCCACGACTTCCTCGTCGCTTGCACCTTCCTTGCCGAGGCGGATGTTCTCCCGGATCGACATGTTGAACAGCATGTTCTCCTGGAACACGACCGCCATGCTCCGCCTGAGCGATTCGCGCGTCACCTTGCGGATATCGACGCCGTCGATGGTGACGCGGCCCTCGTCGGGCACGTAAAGCCGCAGGATCAGATTGAGCAGCGTGCTCTTGCCCGAGCCAGAGGGGCCGACGATCGCGATGCGCTGGCCGACCTTGAGCTTGAGGCTGAAATTATCCAGCAGCGGCTCCTGACTGCCCTCGTACTGGAAGGTCACGCGCTCGAAGGTGATGTCATTGGTGATGCGCGGCAGGTCCGGCGCGCCCGGCCGGTCGGCGCCGCGCGTCGGCTCGTCCAGGAGTTCCTGGATGTGCTGCACCGCCGCCGCCGACTGGATCGACACCGGGATGAAGTGCATCAGGTGCGCGATGTTGTAGGACACCTCCCAGAATGCGCTTTCGAAGGTGACGAAGGTGCCGATGGTGATCTGGCCCTTGGTGGCGAGATAGGCGCCGATCGCGAGCACCACGAGGTGCAACAGCAGCACCGCGATGGTGACGGTGCGCTCCACCATGGTCGACAGGAACATGGCGGAGGCCGCCTTCCGCCGCACGTCGTTGTTGCGCATCGTGAACCAGCCGAGCGCGCGGCGCTGCAGGTTGAACGCCTTCACCACGGCCTGGGCCGCGACATTCTCCTGCACGGTGCCGAGCAGCGCGGCCTCGTTCAGCTTCTGCTCGTAATTGGCCTGCACCGCTTTCGGGGTCAGGATCCGCGGCCCGATCAGGGTGATCGGAAACACGAGTAGCGCGACCACGGCGAGCTGCCAGCTCAGGAACAGCATCAGGATGATGCCGGCAATGAGCTCCAGGAACGGCAAGGCGGCGCTGTTGGCGAAGCTCTTGACCGAGCCCTCGAAGGCCGAAAGATCGATCGAGAACCGTGACAGAATCTCGCCGCGCTTGGTGCGGGCGAAATAGGCCGACGGCAGGTTCTGGACGTGCTCGAACAGTTTGGTCCGCGCGTCGGAAATGATGCAGGCGGCAAGCCGCGCGTCCCAGCGTTCGTACCAGACCGCGATGATGGAGGTGATGATCCCGGCGGCGGCGAGCACGCCGAGGATCTTGTAGAGCGCCTGAAAATCTTCCTCGCCGAGGGCATCGTCGATCAGGAACTTCAGGCTGAGCGGCATGATGACGTTGAACAACGTCTCGACCACAAGGCCGAAGCTGACGAAGACCAGCATCTGCTTGTAGTTGGCGAGATACGGCTTGACGAAGCCGTAGATCGTGGCGAGCGCGCCGGCGGCTTCCTTGGCGGTGAAGACGACGAGGTCCTCGTCCTCATCATCGTCATCGAGCTCGACTTCGTTCTCGTCGTCGGCTTCGTCATCATCATCGGGAGGCGGTGATGTCGACGAAGGCTTCCCGCCGGGCCTAGACGCAGCGGAATCGGCATTCGCCCCGAGCTTCTTTTTCAGCTCGAGTTCATCCGTCGCAACCGGATTGTGACCGTCAGATGATGGGGGCTTCGATGCCATGAAACCAACCGATACTGCACGGCCGGCATGACCGCAAATCGAGCGCGACAGCGCGATACGCGCTATGCCAACGATTCTATGCGATCAGCAAGGATTGGGCAAAGCAATTGAACCGGCCGATTGCGCCGGCCAAGCTTTGGGTCAATCCTTGGGTCAATCCTCGTCCTCGACCTTGTCGAAGAACGAATAGCGCAACGCGTCGGAGTCGCCGTACCAGTGGCCGGGCCCCTTGTTGGCGGCGCGCGCCGCGGTCCACAGCGCCTCGGTGCAGTCGCGACGGTGGGCGGCGAGATCAAAACCGTTGCCAAAGAACAGTTCCGACCATTCCCACCAGGTGGCGAGCTTCTTGACGCCACGCAACAGATCGTAGCGGTCGATCAAGCCGGGCGCGAGATCCGAGGTCACCGAGCCGAACACGAGGCCGGTCTTGACCACGCGATGCAGTGCGCGCGCCGCGCGCACCACCTGCTTTCCGCCGAGATGGCAGAGGCTGGTCTCGAACACGAAGTCGAATTCGTTGTCCTCGAACGGCAGGTCGACGACCGAGCCGAGCTTGTTGTACTTCTGCAGCGCCTTCGGCGTCTTGCCGTGGATGAAGCGGTTGTTCTCGACACCCCAGGCGTCAACCCCGCGCTCGCGCAGCGCGCCGACCAGTTCGCCGCTGGCCGAGCCCGCCACCAGGAGCTTGTAGCCCTTGGCCTCGCCCCAGACGAGCTGGATCATCTCCATCAGCAGCGCGGGATCGGTGAAGTGGCGCCACGCCTCGCTGTACGGACCCTGCCCGCGATAATTCTCGAAATAATCGCGGTCGATCTTGTCCGACAGCGGCCGCTCGGCCTGGGCGCGGGCATGGCGCAGCCGGATCATCTCGGTCAGGATGATGTCGGTCGCGGCATCGGAGGAATCGAGCAGGCCGTTCAGGGTGGAATCGAACAGATAGTCGCCGACCACGACGATGCCGGGATGGTCCTTCGGCTCGGGACGATGGTTGGTCATGACGTCGCGCGCCGGCAGGCCGCCGGGCAGCGCGTTCACCGAGCTCAGCCAGCGGTGGATCTTGCCCTCGAGGAAATGCTCGCGCGCATTGCCGAGGGAAGCCGGCAGCGACTTCAACGCAGCATCGATCAGTTCCTGGTCGGTCAGATTGGCAAAGGCCAGCGCGTCCGAACCCGCAATCAGCCAGTTCAGGACGCCGTGCCTGCCAACGTCGTGGCGCGAGCCTTCGTTGTAGACGCAGCAGCCGCCGAACGCATCCGACATGAACCAGGAGCCCGGGATCTTCTCGCCCCAGAACGGCTCGTCGAACAGGATCGAGACGCGCAGGTAGTGCGCCGGGCGGTCGAAATAGGAGATGTGCTTGACCATCGACTGGCGCAACTCCTCGCCGTCCCAGCCGAGCGTGGCGAGCCAGGAATGCGGCAGGCAGACCAGCACGAGGTCGAAGTCACGCGTCTCCGGCCCCTTCCCGTTCATCATGTTGAGGCGGTAGCGGCCGTTGCCGGCCTTGCCGACTTTCAGCACCCGGTGATTGAGCTGGATGTCGGCATCGACTTCCGAGCGCAGGCATTCGACGAGCTGCTCATTGCCGTTCTGGATCGAGTACAGGCCGATATAGCCGTCGATATCCATCACGAAATTCTTCAGCGCATTGAGCCCGTTGGTGTTGTGGCTCTCGGTCGCGATGTCGGAGCGCGCCATCACCTTGAAGAAGCGCTTGGCGGTCGGGTCCTCGACCTCCTCGTCGAGCAACTGCTCGCAGGTCTTGTGGGCCCAGGGATGCTCGTTGTCGTGCGCGCCGACGCCTTCGTAGTATTCGGCCGGCGAGATCATCTCGGTGCAGCGCTTGCGGAACGCTTCGATCGCCTCGGCGGTCTTCGCGCCGTATTTGCGGCGCATGCCCGGCACGTCGTTCAGGAACTCGCCGTCGAGCTGGACCTGCTCGGCATCCATCGGAATGGTCTGCAGGCCGAAATGCTGAATTAGTTCGCGCAGCGGATCCGGGCCCGTCATCGAATAATCGTAGATCTCGGCCACGCCGGCCTCGTAGGTCGCGGGTGCGGTATCGAATTTGCGCGTGACGATCTTGCCGCCGAGCCGGTCCGACGCCTCGTAAATGGTGACGCGGCAGAGGTCGCCGAGCTTCCTCTTCAGGTACCAGGCGCTCATCAGCCCGCCGGGGCCGCCGCCAACGATTGCGAGATCAAGCATGGGGATTCCGTTCTTCCGGGCGGGCGAAGCACCCGGCCGCGGCCGCTCTTAGCAGAAGCGCTTTTCTGTCTGAAGGAAAGATGAACAAAGCGCGTTCCTGCAGCGCAGCACAAGAGGAGAGCAGCAAAAAGGCCGGCAAAAAGCCGGCCTTTTCGTGAGTACCGTAGTTTTGCGGGGTGTTACTCCGCAGGCGGCAGCGCCAGCGGCTCCGCTTCGGGCGCGGACGGCACGATCGCCGCCTGCTTCTCGCGCTCGTCGAGGATCAGCTTGTCGCGCTTCATGGCGACTTCGCGGATCCGAGCCATCGAGGCGCCCGTGCCTGCCGGGATCAGCCGGCCGACAATGACGTTCTCCTTGAGGCCTTCCAGCGGGTCCACCTTGCCGTTGACGGCGGCTTCGGTGAGCACGCGGGTGGTCTCCTGGAACGAGGCCGCCGAGAAGAACGAGCGGGTCTGCAGGCTCGCCTTGGTGATGCCGAGCAGCACCGGGGTTCCGGTCGCGGGCTTCTTGCCCTCTTCCTTGGCCTTGGTGTTGAGCGCGTCGAACTCGATCTTGTCGACCTGCTCACCCGAGATCATGTCGGTGTCGCCCTGATCGGTGACCTCCACCTTCTGCAGCATCTGACGGACAATCACCTCGATGTGCTTGTCGTTGATGAGCACGCCCTGCAGCCGGTAGACCTCCTGGATTTCGTTGACCAGGTAGGCAGCGAGCTCCTCGATGCCCTTGATCGCCAGGATGTCGTGCGGCGCCGGATTGCCTTCGACGATGAAATCGCCCTTTTCGACGATGTCGCCGTCCTGAAGGTGGATGTGCTTGCCCTTCGGGATCAGGTACTCGCGCGGCTCCTCGGTCTTGTCGGTCGGCTCGATCGAGATGCGGCGCTTGTTCTTGTAGTCGCGGCCGAAGCGGATGGTGCCCGCCACTTCCGCGATGATCGCCGCATCCTTCGGCTTGCGCGCCTCGAACAGTTCGGCCACGCGCGGCAGACCGCCGGTGATGTCGCGGGTCTTGGCGCTCTCGGTCGAGATACGCGCCAGGATGTCGCCGGGCTTCACCTGCGCACCGACGTCAACCGACAGAATCGCGTCGACCGACAGCATGTAGCGGGCATCGCCACCACGCGCCAGCTTCATCACCTTGCCGTCCTTGCCCTTGACCACGATGGCCGGGCGCAGATCCGCGCCGCCACGCGTCGATCGCCAGTCGATGACGACGCGCTTGGCGATACCGGTGGATTCGTCCAGCGTCTCCGAGATCGACTGGCCCTCGACCAGGTCCTCGAACCCGATCGTACCCTCGACCTCGGTGAGCACCGGACGGGTGTACGGATCCCACTCGGCGATGCGCTGGCCGCGCTTGACCATATCGCCCTCGTCGACATGCATGCGCGAGCCGTACTGGATGCGATGGGTCGCACGCTCGGTGCCGTCGGCATCGACGATCGCAACCACCATGTTGCGAACCATCGCGACCAGGTGGCCTTCGCTGTTGCGGGCGATCGCCTTGTTCCTGATCACGATCTTGCCGTCGAAGTTCGACTCCACGAACGACTGCTCGTTGATCTGCGCCGCGCCGCCGATGTGGAACGTACGCATCGTCAACTGCGTGCCCGGCTCGCCGATCGACTGCGCCGCGATCACGCCGACCGCCTCGCCGTGGTTGACCGGGGTGCCGCGGGCGAGATCGCGTCCGTAGCACTTGGCGCAGATGCCGTTGATGAGCTCGCAGGTCAGCGCCGAACGGATCTTCACCTCCTGGATGCCGGCCTTCTGGACGGCGTCCACATGGGACTCCTCCATCAGCGTTCCGCGCGCGATCAGGACGTCGTTGGTCGCGGGATCGCGCACGTCATCGCAGGCCACGCGGCCCAGGATGCGCGAGCCGAGCGAGGCGACCACCGTGCCGGCATCGATGATGGCGCGCATCTTGATGCCGAGATGGGTGCCGCAGTCGCTGGACGTGATGATACAGTCCTGCGCCACGTCGACCAGGCGGCGGGTCAGGTACCCGGAGTTCGCGGTCTTCAACGCGGTGTCCGCGAGGCCCTTGCGGGCGCCGTGGGTCGAGTTGAAGTACTCGAGCACCGACAGGCCTTCCTTGAAGTTGGAAATGATCGGCGTCTCGATGATCTCGCCCGACGGCTTCGCCATCAGGCCGCGCATGCCGGCGAGCTGGCGCATCTGCGCCGGCGAACCACGCGCACCGGAATGCGCCATCATGTAGATCGAGTTGATGTCGGCATCCGCCCCGCTGGCCGTCTTCTTGGTCGAGGAGATCTCCTTCATCATCGCCTTGGCGACTTCTTCGCCAGCCTTCGACCAGGCGTCGACGACCTTGTTGTACTTCTCGCCATGGGTGATCAGGCCGTCATTGTACTGCTGCTCGAAATCCTTCGCCAGCGTACGGGTCTGGTCAACGATCTTCCACTTCGACGCCGGCACGACCATGTCGTCCTTGCCGAACGAGATGCCGGCCTTGAAGGCGTTGTAGAAGCCGAGCGCCATGATGCGGTCGCAGAAGATCACCGTCTCCTTCTGACCGCAGTGCCGGTAGACCTGGTCGATCACGCCGGAGATCTCGCGCTTGGTCATCAGCTTGTTGATGATGTCGTACGAAGTCCTCGGGTGCTTCGGCAGCAGGTTGCCGAGCATGACGCGGCCCGCGGTGGTTTCGATCCAGCGCTTGCTCTTCTTGCCTTCCTCGTCGAGGCCCTCCCACCGGTACTTGATCTTGGTGTGGAGGTGGATGACCTTCGAGTGCAGGGCATGCTCGAGCTCGGCCATGTCGCCGAACATCTTGCCCTCGCCGGGCAGGCCTTCGCGCATGATCGAGACGTAGTAGAGGCCGAGCACGATGTCCTGCGACGGCACGATGATCGGCTGGCCGTTCGCGGGGTGCAGGATGTTGTTGGTCGACATCATCAGGACGCGCGCTTCGAGCTGCGCCTCGAGCGACAGCGGAACGTGCACGGCCATCTGGTCGCCGTCGAAGTCGGCGTTGAACGCGGCGCAGACCAGCGGGTGAAGCTGGATCGCCTTGCCCTCGATCAGCACCGGCTCGAACGCCTGGATGCCCAGGCGATGCAGCGTCGGCGCGCGGTTCAAGAGCACCGGATGTTCGCGGATCACCTCGTCCAGGATATCCCAGACCTCGGGCCGCTCCTTCTCGACCAGCTTCTTCGCCTGCTTCACGGTCGTCGACAGGCCCTTGGCGTCAAGCCGCGAATAGATGAACGGCTTGAACAGTTCGAGCGCCATCTTCTTCGGCAGGCCGCACTGATGCAGGCGCAGCTCGGGACCGACCACGATCACCGAACGGCCGGAATAGTCGACGCGCTTGCCGAGCAGGTTCTGACGGAAGCGCCCCTGCTTGCCCTTGAGCATGTCGGCGAGCGACTTCAGCGGACGCTTGTTGGCGCCCGTGATGACGCGACCGCGGCGGCCGTTGTCGAACAGTGCGTCGACGGCCTCCTGCAGCATGCGCTTCTCGTTGCGGATGATGATGTCGGGCGCGCGCAGCTCCATCAGCCGCTTCAAGCGGTTGTTGCGGTTGATGACGCGGCGGTAGAGGTCGTTGAGGTCAGACGTCGCGAAGCGGCCGCCATCGAGCGGCACCAGCGGGCGCAGATCCGGCGGAATCACCGGAATGACCGTCATGATCATCCATTCCGGCTTGTTGCCGGAGACGCGGAAGGCCTCGACGATCTTCAACCGCTTGGCGAGCTTCTTGTGCTTGATGTCGGAGTCGGTCTCCTGCATCTCGGCGCGCAGCGAGAGCTCGAGCTTCTCCAGCTCGAGGCCCTTCAGCAATTCACGGATCGCCTCGGCGCCGATCATGGCGGTGAAGCTGTCCTGGCCGTATTCGTCCTGCGCCCTCAGGTACTCGTCTTCCGACAGGAGCTGACGGTCCTTGAGCGCGGTGAGACCCGGCTCGAGCACGACGTAGTACTCGAAGTACAGGATGCGCTCGAGATCCTTCAGCGTCATGTCGAGCAGAAGGCCGATGCGCGACGGCAGCGACTTCAGGAACCAGATGTGGGCGACGGGCGCTGCGAGCTCGATATGGCCCATGCGCTCGCGCCGGACGCGCGACAGCGTGACCTCGACCGAGCACTTTTCGCAGATGATGCCCTTGTACTTCATCCGCTTGTACTTGCCGCACAAGCACTCGTAGTCCTTGATCGGCCCGAAGATGCGGGCGCAGAACAGCCCGTCCCGCTCCGGCTTGAAGGTGCGGTAGTTGATGGTCTCCGGCTTCTTGATCTCGCCGTAGGACCAGGACAGAATCTTCTCCGGGGACGCGATCGAAATCCGGATCTGGTCGAAGACCTGGGCCGGCGTCGTCGGATTGAAAAGATTCATAATCTCTTGGTTCATGGTCTTCTCCGTCTGCCGACTTTCGTCGGCCCATGCATTCCTTTTCTGTCATGCCCCGCGAAGGCGGGGCATCCAGTAATCACCGCAGCCGCGGGTTACTGGATCGTCCGCCGGAGCTTGTCATCGGGCCGGCCTTTTGCCGGACCCGTTGGCGGACGATGACGGCGGCAAAGGCGGCGTCACCGCCGCCTTCACGAAATTACTCGGCCGCTTCCGACGTCGGCGCCGGTCCCACCTTGGAATTGTGCAGGTCGACGTTGAGGCCGAGCGAGCGCATTTCCTTGACCAGCACGTTGAACGACTCGGGGATACCGGCCTCGAACGTGTCGTCGCCGCGCACGATCGCCTCGTACACCTTGGTACGGCCGGCGACGTCGTCCGACTTCACGGTCAGCATCTCCTGCAGCGTGTAGGCCGCGCCATAGGCTTCCAGCGCCCACACCTCCATTTCGCCGAAGCGCTGGCCGCCGAACTGCGCCTTGCCGCCCAGCGGTTGCTGGGTGACCAGCGAGTACGGGCCGATCGAGCGGGCGTGGATCTTGTCGTCCACCAGATGGTGCAGCTTCAGCATGTAGATGTAGCCCACCGTCACCTTGCGATCGAAGGGATCGCCGGTGCGGCCGTCATAGACGGTCGACTGGCCGGAGGCGTCGAAGCCGGCAAGCTTCAGCATCTCCTCGATGTCGGCCTCCTTGGCGCCGTCGAACACCGGGGTTGCGATCGGCACGCCATGGCTCAGATTGCGGCCCAGCTCGATCAGCTCGTTGTCGTTCAGTGAGCGGATCGTTTCATCGTCGCCATAGATCCTCTTCAGGGTCTCGCGCAGCGGCTTGAGATCCTGCCTCTGGTAATAGGCGTCGATGGTCTGGCCGATGCGCCTGCCGAGGCCGGCGCAGGCCCAGCCGAGATGCGTCTCGAGGATCTGGCCGACGTTCATGCGCGAGGGCACGCCGAGCGGGTTCAGCACGATGTCCGCATGCGTACCATCCTCGAGGAACGGCATGTCCTCGATCGGCACGATCTTGGACACCACGCCCTTGTTGCCGTGGCGGCCGGCCATCTTGTCGCCGGGCTGGATCTTGCGCTTCACCGCGACGAAGACCTTGACCATCTTCATCACGCCGGGCGGCAGTTCGTCGCCGCGCTGCAGCTTTTCGACCTTGTCGAGGAAGCGCTGCTCGAGCCCCTTCTTCGACTCGTCGTACTGCTTACGCATCGCCTCGATCTCGGCCATCAGCTTGTCGTTGGGCGAGGCGAACAGCCACCACTGCGACTTCGGATACTCATCGAGCACCGCGCGGGTGATCTTGGTGTCCTTCTTGAAGCCCTTCGGACCGGAGATGCCCTGGCGGTTCTCCAGAAGCTCGGCGAGACGGTTGTAGACGTTGCGGTCCAGGATCGCCTGCTCGTCGTCGCGGTCCTTGGCGAGACGCTCGATCTCCTCCCGCTCGATCGCCAGCGCACGCTCGTCCTTGTCGACGCCGTGGCGGTTAAACACGCGGACTTCCACGATCGTGCCCTGCACGCCCGGGGGCACGCGGAGCGAGGTGTCGCGGACGTCGGAGGCCTTTTCGCCGAAGATGGCGCGGAGCAGCTTCTCTTCCGGCGTCATCGGGCTTTCGCCCTTCGGCGTGATCTTGCCGACCAGGATGTCGCCGGCGCGCACTTCCGCGCCGATATAGACGATGCCGGCTTCGTCGAGGTTCTTCAGCGCCTCTTCCGAAACGTTCGGAATGTCGCGCGTGATTTCCTCCGGACCCAGCTTGGTATCGCGGGCCATCACCTCGAACTCCTCGATGTGGATCGAGGTGAAGACGTCGTCCTTCACGATCCGCTCGGAGAGCAGGATCGAGTCTTCGAAGTTGTAGCCGTTCCACGGCATGAACGCGACCAGCACGTTGCGGCCGAGCGCGAGCTCGCCGAGATCGGTCGACGGACCGTCAGCGATGATGTCGCCCTTCTTGACGATGTCCCCCACCTTCACCAGCGGACGCTGATTGATGCAGGTCGACTGGTTGGAGCGCTGGTACTTCATCAGACGGTAGATATCGACGCCCGACTTGGTCGGATCGAGATCTTCCGTGGCGCGGATGACGACGCGGGTGGCGTCGATCTGGTCGATCACGCCCGAGCGGCGGGCCGCAATCGCGGCGCCCGAGTCCCGGGCAACCACGCCTTCCATGCCGGTGCCGACGAACGGCGCCTCGGCGCGAACCAGCGGCACCGCCTGGCGCTGCATGTTCGAGCCCATCAGCGCGCGGTTGGCGTCGTCGTTCTCAAGGAACGGAATCAGCGCGGCGGCCACCGAAACGAGCTGCTTCGGCGACACGTCCATGTAGTCGACCTTGTCAGGGGTCACCGGCAACACTTCGCCGGCGTGACGGCAGACCACGAGGTCTTCGGTGAAGCGGCCCTTCGGATCCAGCGGCACGTTGGCTTGCGCGACGCGGTAGCGGCCCTCCTCCATCGCCGACAGGTACACCACCTCGTCGGTGACGCGACCCTCCTTGATCTTTCGGTAGGGCGTCTCGACGAAGCCGTATTTGTTGACGCGCGCAAACGTCGCGAGCGAGTTGATCAGGCCGATGTTCGGACCTTCCGGCGTCTCGATCGGGCAGATACGGCCGTAATGCGTCGGGTGCACGTCGCGCACCTCGAAGCCCGCGCGCTCGCGGGTCAGACCGCCCGGGCCAAGCGCCGACAGGCGCCGCTTGTGGGTGATCTCCGAGAGCGGGTTGGTCTGGTCCATGAACTGCGAGAGCTGCGAGGAGCCGAAGAATTCACGCACGGCGGCCGCCGCCGGTTTGGCGTTGATCAGGTCCTGCGGCATGACGGTGTCGATATCGACGCTCGACATGCGCTCCTTGATCGCGCGCTCCATGCGGAGCAGGCCGATGCGGTACTGGTTCTCCATGAGTTCGCCGACCGAGCGCACGCGACGGTTGCCGAGATGGTCGATGTCGTCGATCTCGCCCTTGCCGTCGCGCAGGTCGACCAGCGTCTTGATGACGGCGAGGATGTCTTCCTTGCGCAGCGTGCGATGGGTGTCGGGCGCATCGAGCTCGAGGCGCATGTTCATCTTGACGCGGCCGACCGCGGAGAGATCGTAGCGCTCGGAATCGAAGAACAGCGACTGGAACATGGCCTGCGCCGAATCCAGCGTCGGCGGCTCGCCCGGACGCATCACGCGGTAGATGTCGAACAGCGCGTCCTCGCGCGTCATGTTCTTGTCAGCCGACAGGGTGTTGCGGATATAGGCGCCGACGTTGACGTGGTCGATGTCGAGCAGCGGCAGGTCCTTGTAGCCCTGCTCGTTGAGCGACTTCAGGAGCTTCTCGGTGATCTCCTCGCCGGCTTCGGCGTAGATCTCGCCGGTCTTCGGATTGACGAGGTCCTCGGCGAGGTAATTGCCGACCAGTTCCTCATCCGACAGACGCAACGCCTTGAGGCCCTTCTCCTGCAACAGGCGGGCTTGGCGAACGGTGAGCTTCTTGCCGGCCTCGAGCACGACCTTGCCGGTGTCGGCGTCGATCAGGTCGTTGACCGTGGAATAGCCGCGGAAACGGTTGGCGTCGAACGGCACGCGCCAGCCTTCCTTGGTACGCTTGTAGCTGATCTTCTTGTAGAAGGTCGAAAGGATCTGCTCCCCGTCGAGACCGAGCGCGTACATCAGCGAGGTCACGGGAATCTTGCGGCGGCGATCGATGCGCGCGAACACGATGTCCTTGGCGTCGAACTCGATGTCGAGCCAGGAGCCGCGATAGGGGATCACGCGCGCCGCGAACAGGAGCTTGCCCGAGGAGTGGGTCTTGCCCTTGTCGTGGTCGAAGAACACGCCCGGCGAGCGGTGCATCTGGGAGACGATGACGCGCTCGGTGCCGTTGACGACGAAGGTGCCGTTCATGGTCATGAGCGGGATGTCGCCCATGTAGACGTCCTGCTCCTTGATGTCCTTGACCGACTTGGCACCGGTCTCCTCGTCGATATCGAACACGATGAGGCGCAGCGTCACCTTGAGCGGCGCAGCGAAGGTCATGCCGCGCTGGCGGCACTCGTCGACGTCGTATTTCGGCGGCTCGAACTCGTAGCGCACGAACTCCAGCATTGAGGTGCCGGAGAAGTCCGAGATCGGGAACACGGAACGGAACACGGCCTGCAGGCCTTCGTCCGCCCGCCCGCCCTGGGGCTCATCGACCATCAGAAACTGGTCGTAGGACGCCTTCTGAACCTCAATGAGGTTCGGCATCTCCGCGACTTCCTTGATGTGACCAAAGAACTTGCGTACGCGTTTGCGACCGGTGAATGTCTGCTGCGCCATCGGGGCCTCTCATTTTCGCCGCCCTTTTGGGGCGTACCTTCCGGAGCGCGGCTGCCACCGCGCCCGGGTTGAATTTCGATTCGTTTCGAAGGAACAAGGGCCAAATTCAGGAACCAAATCCTCAATTCGTTCTTGTCACCTTCAAAACGCAAAAGGACGCGCGGGGCGCTTGACGCACCCGCCCGTCAAAACTTCTCGCTTCACGGACTGAAAAAGCCCGAAATCTGCCTGTCTCCCAACGGTTCCCGTGGAAGCCCTGCCGCCCCCGCCGCCAACCGTGTTTTCCGCTGCCACCCCGATATGGGACGGCGATCATGGAGATTCGAGGGTTAAGTCTACGAATCCCCACACTTTTTTGTGTATAACCCGTAGCGCGACAACCCGTCGCACGCCTTTTGCATGGCGGGGGCGCGCCGGGCGCACCCCCGCCTCGCGCATTACTTGAGTTCGACCTTCGCGCCAGCCTTCTCGAGCTGGGCCTTGATCTTGTCGGCTTCTTCCTTGTTGACGCCTTCCTTGACCGGCTTCGGAGCGCCTTCGACAAGGTCCTTGGCTTCCTTCAGGCCCAGGCCGGTGATGGCGCGGACTTCCTTGATAACCTCGATCTTCTTGTCGCCGGCCGCAGCCAGCACGACCGAGAACTCGGTCTTTTCTTCGGCCGGAGCGGCGGCGGCGCCACCAGCGGCGGGACCAGCCACTGCCACGGCAGCGGCGGCGGACACGCCCCACTTCTCTTCCAGGAGCTTTGCGAGTTCGGCCGCTTCGAGCACGGTGAGGCTCGAGAGGTCGTCGACGATTTTCTGCAAGTCAGCCATTGATCTGTTTCCTTAAACGTTTGGTTCGAACCAGGGTTTGAGTTTTGCGAAGGGCGTCAGGCCGCTTCGCCCTTTGAGGCATGAGCCTGAATGACGCGCGCGAGCTTGGCCGCGGGCGCATTGGAGAGCTGGGCGAGCTTGGTCGCCGGGGCCACGATGAGGCCGACGATCTTGCCGCGCAGTTCGTCCAGCGACGGCAGCGAGGCAAGCGCCTTGACGCCATCGACATTCAGGACGGTTTTACCCATCGAGCCGCCGAGGATGACGAACTTCTCGTTCGCCTTGGCGAAATCGATGGCAACCTTTGGCGCCGCAACCGGATCGTTGGAGGTAGCGATCACGGTCGGCCCCTTCAGAAGGGAGCCGATGGCAGCGACGTCCGTGCCTTCAAGAGCAATTTTGGCGAGACGGTTCTTCGAGACCTTCACCGAGGCGCCCGCCTGCTTCATCTGCATGCGCAGCTTCTGCATTTGGGCGACGGTGAGGCCGGAATAGTGAGCAACGATCGCAACGCTCGTGGTCTTGAAGACCTCGTTGAGCTGTTCGACCGCCTCTTTCTTTGCCGCTCGTTCCACAGCAAGCTCTCTCCGGTTGGCGGTCTTTCGCTCGCGCGGGACCGCCGGGTTGCACCCATCGTCCCACCCAAACCTTATGCCTCGGGACCGAAGTCCGAGGGACACGCCGGGCAAGACGACATTCTTGAAGCCTGCCCTCCCGTCGGCCTTTCGGCCGCGGGCTGTCGAGGTTCGAACCAAGTCGGCTTCTGCAAGGCCCGCTTAAGGCTCCGCGCGAAGCAAATCCGGTTTTCACCCGTCTATGCAGGCCATGCGATTAAGCCGTTGAAAAACCGAAGTTTGTCGCGGGCGCCTGCAGTCTCGGACAGGATCGAGGCCAACGGCTTAAGCCGCAGCCCCTGCCCTCATCCCAACGGGGCCGACGGGGTCGCTTCCTTTCGAGCAATCCAAGTGGATGCCTGGAAGGAAAACTCTCCTATCGAGCCAAGTTTTCGGAATGCGAGCACGAGCGTGCCAGCGACCGCCAGCACGCCCGGAGCCGGTTATTTAGCGGCTCGGCCCGCGCTTGCCAAGAGCAAAATTCGGGCCGCGGACAGATCAGGCGAGCCGAACCGGATAAGGCAGCGGTTTGCCGGCGAAAAATGCCTCGAGATTGGCCAGCACGCAGTCCTGCATCGCCACATGCGATTCCAGGGTGTGGCCGCCGATATGGGGCGTCAGTACCACGTTCGGCAACGCGGTGAGCGCGTCCGGCGCGTGCGGCTCGGTTGCGTACACGTCGAGACCAGCACCGGCGATGGCTTGGTCCGACAGTGCCGCGAGCAGCGCGGCCTCATCGATTACGGAACCGCGCGAGATGTTGACGACGAAACCGTCGCGGCCGAGCCGGCGGAGGATATCGGCATTGACGGCGTGGTTGTTGTCCGGCCCGGCCCGCACCGCGATCATCAGGACGCTGCACCAGTCGGCCAGCGCCTCGAGGCTCGAAAAATACTGATACGGCACGTCGTGCCGGCTGCGGCTGAAATAGCCGACTTCGGTCTCAAAGGCGGCGACGCGCGCGGCAATCTTGCGGCCGATCTCGCCCATGCCATAGACGCCGACCTTGCGGCCGCGCATGCCGGCCAGCGGCCGCATCATCGGCGATGGTTTTGCCCCCGCCCAGTCGCCGCCCCGCACATAATTGTCCGCGACCAGCAGCCGGCGGACCGCCGCCAGCATCAGCGTCACCGCAATGTCGGCCACCGAGGCCGCATTCGCGCCGGGACTGTTGCCGACCGCGATGTTGCGCTTCGCGGCGGCCGCAAGATCGATGCCGTCATAGCCGGTGCCGTAGCAGATGATCGCGCCGAGCTTCGGCATCATGTCCATGGCGTCGGCCCCGAGTCGCCCGCTGCCGCCGGCGGTGATCAGCGCCCGGATGTCGGCGAGTTCCGCAGCCGAGAACGCCTCGTTCAGCCGCTTGCCGGCGGCGTTCAACAGTTCGTAGCGCTCGCCGAAGCGCTGGAGCTGGGCCTTGGGAAAGCGCGAATAGATCAGGACCTTATCGGGCATTGTTGTTCTTTCCTGCAAGCTACGCCACGCCGTAAAGCGAAGGGCGGAACCGGCTGCCCGATCCCGCCCTCTTTATTCATGCGCTATGCCAGCGGTTAGCCGAGCAGCGTGCCCGGCTCGACCTTCACGCCCGGGCCCATAGTGGAGGAAACCGCCACGCGCTGGACGTAGGTGCCCTTGGCGCCGGCCGGCTTGGCCTTGACCACGGCGTCCGCGAGCGCCTTGATGTTCTCGACCAGCTTGTCCTCGGAGAACGAGGCCTTGCCGACGCCAGCCTGGATGATACCGGCCTTCTCGACGCGGAACTCGACCGAGCCGCCCTTGGCGCCCTTCACGGCGCCGGTGACGTCCATGGTCACGGTGCCGATCTTCGGGTTCGGCATCATGCCGCGCGGACCAAGCACCTTACCGAGGCGGCCGACCAGCGGCATCATGTCGGGGGTGGCGATGCAGCGGTCGAAGTCGATATTGCCGGCCTGCACCTTCTCGACCAGGTCTTCGGCGCCGACGACGTCGGCACCCGCCGCCTTGGCCTCATCCGCCTTGGCGCCGCGGGCGAACACACCGACGCGGAGCGTGCGGCCGGTGCCGTTCGGCAGGGTCACCACGCCGCGCACCATCTGGTCGGCGTGACGCGGGTCGACGCCGAGATTGATCGCGACCTCGATGGTCTCGTCGAATTTCGACTTGGCCCGCTCCTTGACCAGCTTGATGGCGTCCGCGAGCGGGTAAAGCTTTTCGCGGTCAATACCTTCGCGGGCCTTCTTCAAACGCTTTCCGATTGCCATGGCGCCTTACCCCGCAACTTCCAGACCCATCGAACGGGCAGAGCCCTCGACCATCTTCATGGCCGCTTCGACGGTGTCGCAATTGAGATCCTTCATCTTCTTCTCGGCGATCTCGCGCACCTGCGCTTTGGTCACCTGGCCGGCCTTGTCACGGCCCGGCGCCTTCGAGCCGGACTGGATCTTGGCAGCCTGCTTCAAGAAGTAAGACATCGGCGGCGTCTTCATCTCGAAGGTGAAGGAACGATCCGCATAGATGGTGATAACCACCGGGATCGGGGTGTTCTTCTCTTCCTTCTGCGTCTGGGCGTTGAACGCCTTGCAGAATTCCATGATGTTGAGACCGCGCTGACCAAGCGCGGGGCCGATCGGTGGCGACGGGTTCGCCGCACCGGCCGGGACCTGAAGCTTCAGGTATCCGGTCACTTTCTTTGCCATGTATCACTCCTGTTGTGCCGGACATTGTCCGGCGGGTTCAGGTTCCGTGGTTCGGACCGGGAGCGGCTGGCGACCGCCCCCTTCCTCCCACGTCCTCTTCAAATCAGACCTTCTCGACCTGACCGAATTCCAGTTCGACCGGGGTGGCACGGCCGAAGATCGAGACAGCGACCTTCACGCGCGAGCGCGCCTCGTCGATTTCTTCCACCACGCCCGAGAACGAGGCGAACGGCCCGTCGGCCACCCGCACATTCTCGCCGATCTCGAACGACACCGACGCCTTCGGTCTTTCCACGCCCTCCTGCACCTGGTGCAGGATCCGCATGGCCTCGGCTTCCGAGATCGGCATCGGCTTGTTTTCCGCGCCCAGGAAGCCCGTCACCTTCGGGGTATTCTTGATGAGGTGGAAGGCTTCGTCGGTGAGCTTCATCTTCACCAGCACATAGCCGGGGAAGAACTTGCGCTCGGCGTCGATCTTGCGGCCGCGGCGGACCTCGGTGACCTTCTCGGTCGGGACCAGCACCTGTTCGAACAGCTCTTCCAGCCCCCGCTGCTTGGCCTGTTCGCGGATCGATTCCGCCACCTTCTTCTCGAAGTTCGAGTAGGCGTGGACGATGTACCAGCGCTTGTCCATGGATTGCGTTAACGTGCTCATCAGTGGATGCCCAGGATGAGGGTAATAAGATAGCGGATGATCTGGTCCGCGGCGAAGAAGAAGATCGACGCCAGCGCGACCATCACGAACACCATGATCGTGGTGATCGTCGTCTCACGACGGGTCGGCCAGGTGACCTTGGCGGTCTCCGAGCGCACTTCCTGCAGGAATTTGAACGGGCTGAAAGCCATTCTTTAAAGTCCGCGTCCGTCGTCAGACGATTCAAGTGTTTCAGGAATCCGAACAGTCCTTGAGCGCCCAGCCCTCTCGCGAAGGATGAGCCGGTTAACAGGCTCGGTTGTTCGGGGGATTTAAAGCCGCGCCGGATATCCGCCTTTTAAACGCGGGCCGGCTGCAGGTGGCGGGTATGTACTGCGGGAGCGGTGAAAGGTCAAGATATGCGCATGCTGGCAGGAGTGGCAGGGCTCGAACCTGCGACCCCCGGTTTTGGAGACCGGTGCTCTACCAATTGAGCTACACTCCTAAGGAACCGAAGCGTTGCCGCCGGTTCGCGCCGTTTGAAGCACAGGGCATGCCCCGAATGCAAGGGTGAAGCGGTAAACACCCTGTTCAAGATCACACTTCTCGGCCAGACTTTAGCCGTCGCCGCGACAACAAGAAGCAACGGGAGAGACCATGACCGCGCAAACCGCCCCCAGGCCGACATCCGCCCCGCAGACGCCACCCCTGCCCTCCGCCAGGCCGGAGCAGCTTGACCTCTCCAGCGTCCGGCTGCAGCGGATGTCCGACACCTTCAAGCGCGAGGTCGACAAGGGAACCATCCCCGGCGCCACTGTGCTGGTGGCCCGCCGCGGCCAGATCGGCTGGTTCGACACCATCGGCCGGCAGGCCCCCGAGGGGGCGCCGATTGCGCATGACACCATCTTCCGCATCTTCTCGATGACCAAACCGATCGTCTCGGTCGGCATCATGATGCTGCTGGAGGACGGCCACTTCCTGCTCAGCGATCCCGTCGCGAAATTCATCCCGGAGTTCGCCGAGACCAAGGTCGGCGTCGAGCACAACGGCCAGCTCGAGCTGGTGCCGGCCAACCGCCCGATGACGATCCAGGACCTGCTCCGCCACACCTCCGGCCTGACTTACGACCACACCGGCAACGGCCTGGTGCAGCAGCTCTATCAGCAATCGCGGCTGCGCAGCCGCAAGATCACCAATGCCGAGCACGCGACCCTGCTCGCGAGCATGCCGCTGATCTGCCAGCCCGGCGCCGAGTTCAACTACAGCCGCTCCACCGACCTCCTCGGCAGCATCATCGAAGTCGTCAGCGGCAAGACGCTCAGTGCCTTCCTGACCGAACGCATCCTGGCGCCGCTGCAGATGACCGAGACCGGTTTCTACACCGGCGAGGAGAATGCCAGCCGGCTCGCCGAGGCATTCTCGACCGATCCCTGGACCGGCGAGAAGGTGCAGCTTTTCAACATGCTTGAGAAGCCGGCGATGGAATCCGGCGGCGGCGGGCTGGTCTCGACCACGATGGACTATGCCCGCTTCTCGCAGATGCTGCTCAACGGCGGCGCGCTCGACGGCACCAGGATCATCGGCCGCAAGACGCTGCAACTGATGGCGTCGGATCACCTCGGCCCGCACGTGAAGATCCAGGGCACGCTGGTCCCACCCGGCCACGGCTTCGGCCTCGGCTTTGCGGTGCGCACCCATCAGGGCATCGCGCCGTTTCCGGGCTCGGTCGGCCAGTTCTTCTGGAGCGGCGTCGCCGGCACCTTCTTCTGGATCGATCCGGTCGAGGAGCTGTTCGCGGTGTTCATGTCGCAGGGCCCGGGCCAGCGCGACTATACCCGCACGCTGGTCAGGAACGGCGTCTACGCGGCGCTGGACTGAGCCGACCGGCGCGCGATCAACTGATCGTCGCGCCGCCGTCGATCACCACCGTCTGGCCGGTCAAGAAGTCGCCGGCCTTCGATCCCATCAGCACCGCGCAGCCGGCGATCTCGTCGGGGATGCCGATGCGCTGCAGCGGCGAGCGCGCGGTCGAGGCTTTCAGGTTCTCCGGATTGTCCCACAGCGCCTTGGCAAAGTCGGTCTTGATCAGGCCGGGCGCGATGCAGTTCACGCGGATATTGTGCTTGCCGTATTCGCAGGCGAGATTGCGCGCGAGCTGCATGTCGGCGGCCTTCGAGATCGCGTAGGCGCCGAGGATGGTCGATCCCTTCAGGCCGCCGATCGAGGACACGATGATGATCGAGCCGTCCTTGCGCTCGATCATCTGCGGCACCACCATCGAGATCAGCCAGTTGTTGGCGACGATGTTGTTCTCAAGGATCTTGCGGAACTGGTCGTCGGAGATGCCGGCCAGCGGGCCGTAATAGGGATTCGACGCCGCGTTACAGACCAGCACATCGATCTCGCCGAAGGCGCGGTTGCTTTCGTCGACGAGGTTCTGAAGGTTCTCCTTGCTCGAGATGTTCGCCGCGACCGCGACTGCGGTACCCTTGCCGAACTTGCCGTTGATCTCTTTCGCCACCTCGTCGCAGACATCGGCCTTGCGCGAGGAGATCACCACCTTGGCGCCATGCTCTGCCATGCGCTCGGCAATGGCGCGGCCGATACCGCGTGTCGAGCCGGTGATGACGGCGACTTTTCCCTTCATGTCGAATAAGCTCATGTTTCTCTCCCACAAATGATGTCTTGATGTTGGTTCCGAGCTAAGCAGCGTTCGCCATCGCGGACAACTGTGCGTCAGGCGAGCTTGTTCTCCGGCACGACTTCCGGTCCGGCCGGCTGATGCATCGCGGCATGCTTTGCGTCCGCGATCCATGGCTGCTGGTTCACCATCGGCAACCGCCAGAGGCTGGTGTCCGCGCTCGCGAAATGGTCGAGCCGCGTCACCGAACAATTATCGATGTCGAAGGCAAGTCCCCTCTCCGGCTGGCCGCCGAGCGCCAGACCGACGGCAGCCTTGATCGTGCCGCCATGACCGACCGCGATCACGTCCTTGCCGGCTTCCGCGACATCGATCCGCACGATCGCACGGCAGACACGGGTATAGAGATCCATGAAGCTCTCGCCATCAGGCGCGGGCTCGTTGATATCGGCGAACCAGTGGCTGCCGACCGGGCGGCTGGCAAGGAACGCCGCGCGGTTCATGCCCTGCCACCGGCCGAGATGCTGTTCGGCGAAGGCGGCTTCCTTCGCCATGCTGGCAGGCTTCGGAAAGCCCGCAGCCCAGATCGCCTCCGCGGTCTGATGCGTGCGCATCAGGTTGCTTGCGTACCAGACCGCGGTGCGCGGCAGGATCTTCGCGACCGCGTCGAACACTTCGCGATCGCTGGTGTCGCATTCAATGTCCTTCTGGCCGTAGATGTTGCCGCCATCGCTGCGCACCGGCGCATGCCGAACCCACCACCACCGCGTCGTGACTACCTTTGACTTGTCAGCATTGGACATCACAAGACCCCTTGAATAGTGTGCACGTGTCCTACGTCAGAGCACATAACGTCTCAAGTGACTTGTCTGAAGTGACTCGGGCGTTTGAAATCTTGTTTGAATTCCGCGCAGCGGCAAGCGCCGATACGCAAAGCTATCAGGGAGAAACACATGGGCCGCCTCGAAGGCAAATCCGTCATCATTACCGGCGCGGGAAGCGGCATCGGGCGCGCTGCCTCTCTGTTGTTCACGAAGGAAGGCGCAAAACTGATCGCGGTCGACCGCGCCGAGGGCGTGAACGAGACCGCAAAGCTCGTCCGCGAGGCCGGCGGCACCGTCGAGGCCGTGATGGCGGATGCAGGCTCCGAAGCCGACGTGAAGGGCGTCATCGATAAAGCACTTTCGAAATACGGCAAGCTCGATGCGATCTGGGCCAATGCCGGTGTCAGCGGCGGCCTGGTGCCGCTCGCCGACCAGACGGTCGAGCACTGGCTGGAGGTGCTGCGCATCAACCTGATCGGACCGTTCCTCGCGATCAAGCATTCGATCCCGCATATGACCAAGCAGGGATATGGTTCGATCATCTGCACCGCGTCGGTGGCGGGGTTGAAAGCCGGTGCCAGCGGACATCCCTACGGCGCCAGCAAGGCCGGCGTCATCAGCCTGGTGCAGACCACCGCCTATTCGCTGTCCGGCACTGGCGTGCGCATCAACGCGGTCTGCCCCGGCCTGATCGAGACCGGCATGACCAAGCCGGTGTTCGACCGCGCCAAGGAGCGCGGCACCTCCGACAAGATCGGCCAACTCAATCCACTCAAGCGCGCCGGCCAGCCGCACGAGCTCGCCGCGATGGGATTGTTCCTTGCAAGCGATGAGGCGTCTTACGTCAACGGTCAGGCGATCCCGGTCGATGGCGGCCTCACGGCGTCGATGCCGTACACGGGCAAGCCGATTTAGGAATGATTGCGGAACATGACGCGCATTCTTCCCTTCTCCCCTTGTGGGAGAAGGTGTCGCGCATGAAATGCGCGACGGATGAGCGACTATCTGGATTGTCAAGTTGCATTGGCGTAAGCGGCACGCGC
>NZ_JAQMIL010000088.1:0-40574 GCF_029990105.1 Bradyrhizobium sp. Arg237L
CATGGCTCCGCGCGCCGCCCTCTCACCGCAAAAACCCAACCCAACCCTGTTCGTTGAGAGCCTTGACTCACTAAGCCCCATATGAGGGTGGGCAGAGCGAAGCGTGCCCACCATCAAGCATCCCGCCCGTGGTGGTGGGCACGCTTCGCTCTGCCCATCCTACGCATCTGCCCGGCGGCATCGATGGAGAGCCTGTTGGCCCAAAACATCTACGACGATCCTGTCTTTTTTGCCGGTTACACCACTTTGCCGCGGTCCGTGCGCGGGCCTGACGGCGCGCCAGAATGGCCGGCGGTCCGCGCGCAACTCCCCGATCTGGCCGGCAAGCGCGTCCTCGATCTCGGCTGTGGCTTCGGCTGGTTTGCGAGATGGGCCCGCGCGCAGGGAGCTGCGCATGTGCTTGGTCTCGATCTCTCCGAGAACATGATCGGCCGCGCGAGGCTGGCTACCCATGATGCCGGCATCGAATACAGGATCGCCGATCTCGAACGGGTCGAGTTTCCGCCGTCCTCGGTCGACCTTGCCTATAGTTCGCTGGCCCTACATTACATTGAGGATTTCGAGAGGCTCGTGCGCAGCGTCTATCATGCGTTGGGGCCGGGCGGGCGTTTCGTCTTCACCATAGAGCATCCAATCTATATGGCTTCGAGTAACCCGGGCTGGCGCACCGATCAGGAGGGGCGCAAGACGTGGCCAGTCGATGCATACGCGCTTGAGGGGCCACGCAAGACGAACTGGTTTGCGGATGGCGTGATCAAGTATCATCGCAGGATCGGAACGACACTGAATATGCTGATCGGCGTCGGATTTGAGGTCCGGCACGTCGAGGAATTTGCTCCGACACCCGATCAGATTGCCGCAATGCGCGATCTTGCTGAGGAGCTGGAGCGGCCAATGATGTTGATTGTCACGGCCCAGCGGCAGGCCCGCTGAGATCTACTCCGCCGCGACCATCTGTTGGGTCCGCCACTGTCCGAGCAAGGCGCGGAGTGACGCCGGTTTCACCGGCTTGTTGAGCACGGCGATGTTTTCCTCGCGTGCGGCGGCGCGGACATGGGGGCTGCGGTCGGCGGTGATGAGGATCGCGGGCAGCCCCTCGCCGAGGCGGCGGCGGATGTCGCGGATCGCGGCGACGCCGTTGCCGCGGTCGAGATGGTAGTCGACCAGAAGGCCGGTGACGCGCCCGCCCGCGGCCTCGATCGCACCGATCGCGCTTTCGGGATCGGCGACCGCAATCACCTCGGCGCCCCAGGCGGTCAAGAGCGTCTTCATGCCATCGAGGATCGTCAGGTCATTCTCGATGCAGACGATCAGCGCGCCGCTGATCGGGGTCTTGGCGAGCGGCGTTGCGCTGGTCACGGGACCCGTATGGTTGATGGCTTTTGCGACCGGCACGGTCACCGAGAACACCGAGCCGCCGCCCGTATTGGCATCGAGCGCAATGCCATGGTTGAGCACGCGCGCCAGCCGCTCGACGATCGACAGCCCCAGCCCCAGGCCGCGCGCGATCCGCGCGCCCTGTTCGAGGCGGTGGAACTCCTTGAAGATCTCGCCGCGCTTGAGCACGGGAATGCCGACGCCGGTGTCGTAGACGCAGATCTTGAGCGACTTCCCGCGACGCCGGCAGCCCACCAGCACGCGCCCGCGCGGCGTATATTTGATCGCGTTGGAGATGAAGTTCTGCAATAGCCGCCTGAGCAGCGAACGGTCGGACTCGACCGCCAGCGAACAGGGCACGAAGGCCAGCTCCAGCCCCTTGGCACGCGCGATCGGCGCAAACTCGATTTCGAGCGAACGCATGAGATCGCCGATCTTGAAGCGGCTGATCGACGGCGTCATGGCACCGGCATCGAGCCGCGAAATGTCGAGCAGCGCGCCGAGAATCTCCTCGATCGCTTCCAGGGAGTCGTCGATATTCTCGACCAGGCGGGAATCCTCGCCGCCCTGCTGGCGCTCCACCATGCTCGTGACGTAAAGCCGCGCCGCGTTCAAGGGCTGCAGGATGTCATGGCTGGCGGCGGCGAGAAATCGCGTCTTGGAAATGTTGGCATCCTCGGCGGCGCTCTTGGCCAGCGCCAGCTCGGAATTGAGGCGGGTGAGTTCCTCGGTGCGGTCGCGCACGCGCTTTTCCAGCGTCGCATTGGCGCGCTCCAGCGCCTCGGCCGCCTCGAAGCTCGGCGTCACGTCGGAGAAGGTGATGACGAAGCCGCCGCCGGGCATCCGGTTGGTGCGGACCTCGATCACCATGTGGCGGTCGGGCAGCCGCTCCAGGTAAGGCTCGCCCTCGGTGGTGTAGGCGGCGAGCCGCTTCTCCAGCATGATCTGGGCGTCTCCGGAGCCTGACGGATTGACCGCGCCCATGAACTCCAGGATTTCCGACAAGGGGATGCCGAGTTGAACCAGATGCGCCGGCAATGCCAGGATCTCGGCGAATTGGCGGTTCGAACAGATCAGTTGCAGATCGGCGTCGAACACCGCAATGCCCTGGCGCACATGATTGAGCGCGGTCTGCAGGATCTCGCGGTTGAAATGCAGCGCCGCATGGGAATCGTCGAGCAGCTTCAGCGCAGCCTTCGCCGAAACCGTGCGCTTGCGGAGCAGCAGCGACATCACGAGCCGCGAGGAGGCGGCGCCGATCGAGGACGCGATCAGGCGCTCGGCATGCTGCAGCAATTCGAGGCCGGCGGGCGCCGACGCGTCGGGCCTGCCGCCACGTTCGGTCGCAAACGCCTCGAAGGCGAGGCCGGCGCGCTCGGGCCCGAGATATTGCGCCACCGTGCTCTGGATGTCCTGCACCGTCACCGTGGTGCGCCAGCGCCGGAAACTCGGCGCGATCGGCGTGAAGGTGTGGGGCACGAACAGGTCGGCCTGCAGGCGTTCGATCGAGGTCGGCTCGCGCGCCAGCGAGAACACGAGGTAGGTGAAGATGTTCAGCGACAGGCTCCACAGCACCCCGTGCAGCAGCGGCGGCAGGTCGGTGCCGAGCAACGCCTGCGGCCGCAGCGCCTCGATGCCGAAGGGGCCGTGCTGCAGCAGCATCAGCCCCGTGGTGCTGCTCTCCAGGAAGCTCGGCAGAAACAGCGTGTAGATCCACAGGGCAAAGCCGACCACCATGCCGGCGATAGCACCGCGCGCGGTCGCCTGCCGCCACAAGAGCCCACCGAAGAAGGCGGGCGCAAGCTGCGTGATCGCCGCGAACGACAACAGCCCGATCGCGGCAAGCTGGGTATTGCCGAGCGTGCGATAATAGAAATAGGCCATCACCATGATGCCGAAGATCGCAAAGCGGCGCACGCTCAGCAGGAAGTCGCTGAAATCCTTCTGCCCGGCGAGCGCTTCGCGGCTTCGCTGCAACACCATCGGCAGCACGATGTCGTTGGAGACCATGATCGACAGCGCCACGCATTCCACGATCACCATCGCGGTGCCCGCCGACAACCCGCCGATGAAGACGGCGACGCTGAGCAGCGACGCGTTGGCCTCCATCGGCAGCGCCAGCACATACATGTCGCTGTCGACGGCGCCGAACGGGAAGGTCACGAGCCCTGCGATCGCGATCGGGATCACGAACAGGTTGATCGCGACGAGATAGAGCGGGAACAGCCAGCGCGCGCGCCCGACCTCCTCCTGGCCTGAATTCTCGACCACGCTGACATGGAACTGGCGCGGCAAAAGCATGATCGCGCAGAACGACAACAGCGTCATGGTCAGGAAATTGCCAACCGACGGCACATATTCGATCGCGCGCACCGCTTCCGGCGTCTTCATCGCGCGCTCGATCAGTTCGGTCGGTGAGAACATCCAGAAGGTGACGAAGATGCCCGCGGCGAGGAACGCCACCAGCTTGACGATGGATTCGGTCGCGACCGCCAGCATCAGGCCGTGCTGATGCTCGGTGGCATCAGCCTGCCGGGTGCCGAACAGCACCGCGAATACGGCCATCGCCAGCATCACCACCAGCGCGATGTCGCCGAGGATGGGGACCGAAGAAAACGCCCTGTCCTCGGTCAGGATCGTTTCCAGCGAGGAGGCGATCGCCTTGAGCTGGAGCGCGATATAGGGCACCGAGCCGATGATCGCGATCAGCGCCACGGTGGCGGCCACCGCCTGGCTCTTGCCGTAGCGCGCGGCGATGAAGTCGGCGATCGACGTGATGTTCTGCGACTTGGCAAGCCCGATCACGCGGTGGAGCAGCGGCGTGCACAAGCCGATCATCAGGACCGGGCCGACATAGATCGCGAGGAAGTCGACGCTGGTGCGGGTCGCAAATCCGACCGAGCCGAAGAAGGTCCAGGAGGTGCAGTAGATCGCGAGCGACAGCGGGTAGATCACCATGCCCGCGCGACCGCGCTTCGTCGGCAGCGAACGATCGCCGCGGCTGGCGACAAAGAACAGGAACCCGATATAGCCGAACGCGGCGGCGATGACGCCCCAGTCGTGCAGCATCGCTGCTCATCTCCCTTCCCGGCCTCAGAGCGGGCCGTGAAGGGGCAGTATAACGGCATCGCACGGGCGGCGCACCGTACGATACCGTTCCAATTCCTGATGTCGCGTCGTTAGGGTTATTCTGCCGCCATCGACCGCTTGCGGAGCGGCAGCCCAAGCCGCTCCCAGACCTGCAGCAGGGCCTCGGCGAGGCCGTCCATCAGGCCGTCGTCGTGATAGGGGGATGGCGTGATCCGCAGCCGCTCGGTACCCTTGGGGACGGTCGGATAGTTGATCGGCTGGATATAGATGCCGTGTTCCTCGAGCAGAATGTCGGTCGCGCGCTTGCACTTTTCGGGGTCGCCGACGAACAGCGGCACGATATGGGTGTCGCTCGACATTACGGGCAGTCCGGCCGCGTTCAGGATCGCCTTGAGGCGGGCGGCGCGTTCCTGGTGGCGCTCGCGCTCCCAACTCGAGGTCTTGAGGTGGCGGATCGCAGCGGTCGCGGCCGAGCAGATCGCCGGCGGCAGCGCGGTCGTGAAGATGAAGCCCGGCGCGTAGGAACGCACGGCATCGATGATCTCGGCCTTGGCGGCGATATAGCCGCCGAGGCAGCCGAACGCCTTCGCCAGCGTGCCTTCGAGCACGTCGATACGGTGCATGACGCCATCGCGCTCGGCGATGCCGCCGCCGCGCGGCCCGTACATGCCGACCGCATGGACTTCATCGACATAGGTCATGGCGCCATAGCGCTCGGCGAGGTCGCAGATATGCTCAAGCGGCGCGACGTCGCCGTCCATTGAATAGAGGCTTTCGCAGGCGATCAGCTTCGGCCGGTCGGGACCGGCCTCGCGCAACAGCTCCTCCAGATGCGCGAGGTCGCTGTGGCGGAAAACTTTCCGCTCGCAGCCGCCCTGGCGGATGCCTTCGATCATCGAATTGTGGTTCAGCGCGTCCGACAGGATCAGGCAGTTCGGGATCAGCTTTGCGATCGTCGCGATGCCGGTCTGGTTCGAGACATAGCCGGAGGTGAACAGGAGCGATGCTTCCTTGCCGTGGAGGTCGGCGAGCTCGGCTTCGAGCTGCACCAGCGGATGATGGGTGCCGGCGATATTGCGGGTGCCTCCGGCGCCGGTGCCGACGCGAGTCGCGGTCTCGACCATGGCGCCGACGACCTTGGGATGCTGGCCCATGCCGAGATAGTCGTTGGAGCACCAGATCACGACATTGCGTTGGCCCTTCGGCGAGTGCCAGATCGCGTGCGGGAAGCGGCCCGCGATCCGCTCGAGGTCGGCAAATACGCGGTAGCGCCGTTCGTCATGGAGGCGGTTAAGGGCGGCGCTGAAAAACTGGCTGTAATCCATCGGCAAACCTGGAGCAGGACCCGGCCGGGGCGGCCACCTCTTCTTAGAGCTTTTCAATCTCTAATGTCTATCCGCTATCCCATGTTTGGGCATGCACCAGACATTGGACAGATTGTCCATGGAAGCGCGGCAAATGTTGATGTGGATCAACGACCTAGACGGGCCGCTGGAATGCGCGCCAATAGCTTCGCGGGCCGCATCGTTACGCAATCGCACGATGCCCGTAATTGTCCGGATCAGCCGAACCGGAGCGTAGCGTCAGGTGGTGCGGAAGCGAAGGACGCCGTCGATTGCCTCGGCCGTCAGCCGGCCCTCGACCAGCATGTAGTTGACGTGGGCGATCAGTTCGCCGGCGGCGAATCCCATCTGGTGCGCATCCAGCACGTGCTTGTGGAACACGACCGGCACCAGCTCCTTGGAGGTCTTGGCGGTCTCGCGGCAGGCCTCGGCGATCAGCCCGCAGCGCTCCTCGTGATGGTCGGCGAGCTGCTTGATCCGTGTCTTCAGGCCGTAGAACGGCACGCCATGGCCGGGCAGCACCAGCGCGTCATAGGGCAGCGTCGTGGTGAGGCTCGCCAGCGAGGCCAGATATTCGCCGAGTGAGTTCTGTTCGGGCTCGACGGCCCAGACACTGACATTGGGCGAGATCTTGCTCAGCACCTGGTCGGCGGAGAGGAACAGCTTGTCGGCGGCGCAATACAGCATCACCTGGTCGAGCGCATGTCCGCCGCCCGTGATGACCTTGAAGCGCCGCGTGCCGATGACGACCTCGTCGCCATGGCTCAGCCGGCGGTAGGACGCCGGCAGCACCGAGACCCGCTTCAGATAATCCTGGCCGCGGCCGAGCAGCTTGTCGGTCAGGTCCTCGTCCATGCCATGACGGCGGAAGAACAGACGTTGCGCGGTCAATCGTTCGGCGGTGCCGCGGTTCTGGTGATAGACCGACTGCAGGTATTCGACCTGCGACATGTATAGTGGGCAGCCGAACCGCTCGATGATCCACCCGGCGAGCCCGACATGATCGGGATGCGAATGGGTCACGATCAGCCGCGTGATGGTCACGCCCTTGAGCGGGCCTTCGAACAGCGTGGTCCAGGCTGCGATCGATTCCTCGTTGCCGAAGCCGGAATCGATCATGGTCCATCCGTCGCCGTTGGCGAGCAGGTAGATGTTCACGTGGTTGAGGCGGAACGGCAGTTTCAGCCGCGCCCAGAGCACGCCCGGCATCACTTCCACGACCTGGTCCGGGCCGGGGTGATTTTCGAAGGGGTATCGCAGTGCCTCCGCCGAGGACTGCACGCTGTCTGTTTTCGAATGCATCGCCTACCGGCTTAGCGGTACCGGCCGCCCGGCGCTAGCTCAAAAAAGCAGATGCCGGTTCGGATAATGGGCATGAATATCCCGTAGCCCGGATGAAGCGAAGCGCAATCCGGGATTGGTGATCCGGGGCGAGACGGCCCCGGATTACGCTTCGCTCCATCCGGGCTACGGTTGTTCCCGGGGTGGCGGCGGTTCCTTACGCCGCGCGGATATTCGACAGGAACGCGTCGATTCCGGCGCGCAGCACCTCGGCCTCCCGGCGCAATTCGCTGGAGGCGTTCAGCACCTCGCCGGCGGCGGTGCCGGCTTCCGCCGAGGCGCTGCTGACGCCGACGATATTGCTTGAGACCTCGCTGGTGCCGCCGGCCGCGTGCTGGATGTTGCGGGCGATCTCGCGCGTCGCCGCGCCCTGTTCCTCGACCGCGGCGGCGATCGCGGTGGTGACGTCGTTGATTTCGCCGATCGTATTGCTGATGTTGCGGATCGCGGAAACCGCCGTCGTCGTCACCTCCTGCATGCTGACGATCTGCTGGCGGATCTCGTCGGTCGCCTTGGCGGTCTGGTTGGCGAGGCTCTTCACCTCGGAGGCGACCACGGCAAAGCCGCGGCCGGCTTCGCCGGCGCGCGCCGCCTCGATGGTGGCGTTGAGCGCGAGCAGGTTGGTCTGCGAGGCGATGGTCTGGATCAGGTCGACCACCACGCTGATGCGCCCGGCGTTCTCGGCAAGGCCCTGCATGGTGACGTCGGTCTGGCCGGCTTCGTCCACCGCCTTGCGCGCGATCTCGGCCGAGGTCACGACCTGGCGGCCGATCTCGGCGATCGAGGAAGAGAGCTCCTCGGTGCCCGCGGACACCGTCTGCACGTTGACCGAGGTCTCCTCGGCCGCGGAGGCGACCGTGTTCGCCAGCGCGCTGGACTGGTCGGCGGTCGCCGACATGCTCTGCGCCGTCGACTGCATCGAACTGGCGGCGTTCTGCAGGCTGTCGAGGGCGCTGCGGACGGTGGATTCGAATTCGACGATGCGGGCTTCCATGCGCGAGGCGCGCTCAGCCTTGGCGATGCGGTCCTTGTCCTGTTCGGCCGAGAGCGCGCGGCCCTCGATCATGCTTTCGCGGAACACCGTCAGCGCGTTGCCCATCGCGGCGATCTCGTCGTCCTGGCGGCTCTGATGGATCTCGGTGTCGAGATCGCCGGCCGACAGCCGCTGCATCGCGTCCTGCAGGCCCTTGAGCCGCTTGAGGATGTTGCGGCCGACATAGAGCCAGACGAACAGGATCGAGCCGATCAGGGTGCCGATGCCGAGCGCGAGCATCACCATGGTCGCAAACGAAATCTCTTGTTGCGCCTGGCTGGTGGACGCATCGGTCGCCTTCCGCACGCCGTCGACGAGCTGCTGCACGCTGATGCCGAGGCCAATATTGAGCTTGCGGGTCTCCTCCAGGATGGTCTCGCCGAAATCGGTGGCGTCCAATTCCTTCTGGCGGACCTTGAACACGCCGGTCTTGCCCTGGCCGAGCGTCTGCAGCTTTGCGGCGGCATCGGCCAGCGCCTTGGTGCCGGAATTCTTCGGCAGCATCTCCAGATTGGAAATCGTCTGCGAAAGCACCCGCTTGAAATCCTTCTCGATCGCTTCCAGCGTGTCGCTGTTGGTCGCCGACAGCGCTGCGGCCATGTTGGAGGCCATCAGGTTGCCGCTGGCGATCACATCGCCGAGCTGCTCGACGACGCGTGCGGCGCTGCTTGCGTCGTCGGACGACGGCTCGGCCGCGCCGAGGATGGCATGGAGCTGGCTCTGCGCGTCCATCATCGCCGGCGCCGAGGCCGCGACGAACTCGGCTTGCACCTTGCGCAGCGTTTCATACTGCTTGTCGTGCAACGCCGCCGTCTCCAACCGCTCGCGCGCGGCCGAGCCGAGGCTCTCGATCACGTCGTCGATGTTCTTGACCGTCTCGGTCAGCGCCTTCCCGATCGCCTTGTCGGCGCCGAGCTTGATGATCTCGTCGAGCTTCTGCAGCGCCTGCTTCTGCGTTTCCTTCATCTTGGCAGAACGCTCGTTCAGCGCCTCCTCGGTGCGCGAGGCGAGCAGCGCCGGACCCTGGCTCGCCAGGCTCGCGCTTTGCGCCGACAATTGCAGGCTGGCGGCAAGCCGCGGGATGTCGCGGCCGGAGAGGTCGCCCATGGTCTTGCCGAGCTGTTCGAACACCATGGCAGCGCCCGCGCTGATCACGATCGCCATGGCGGCGATGACGGCGAACGCCGCGAACAGGCTGCCCCTGACGCCCCATCGCGGGCGGCGGATGCCTTTAAGTTTCAATTTACCGAAGCGGAATCGTAACGCCATCTACCTGCCCCCGCAGTCACTGTCCTTGAGCTTGAATCCTCGCGCGGCAGTATCGCGATGGCGGGTTAACAAAATCGGGAACCCGAATGTGCGGCGGCGCAATTTTTGCCGCGCATGGCGGCGTTGAAGTAGCTTTGTACCGCACGTCGGAATTGATCACGCAGTGCTTGCAGGAAACTCGCGCCTACAACCTCTCGAGAATCAAAAAAAGGCCGGCGAGATGCCGGCCTTTTTCAGATCTCTTGTTCAGATCTCTTGTTCAGATTTCTTGGATCGCGGTCAGTAGCCCGTTGCCACCGGCCCGCCGAAACTGCCGAAATTGAAGCGGTAGTTGATGCCGGCTTTCACGGTGTGCTCGTCATTGTGGAAGCTGCCGAACGGCACCAGCGGGGCCGGCGCGACGAAGCGGCTGTCGCCGAAATCGTAGAATTGATATTCGGCCTTGGCCGACCAGTTCGGCGCGAACATGTATTCGATGCCGCCGCCGACGGTAAAGCCGTTGCGGTGGCGGTCGCTTAGCGCGAATCCGACCGGGACGCCGCCGAACCTCAGCGTCTCATTGTTGTCGGAGTAAGCGTAGCCGCCCTTCGCGTAGATCAGGCCCGGGCCCCAGGTCCAGCCGACGCGGCCGGTGATCGAGCCGATCCCGCGCTGGTCGTTGTTGTAGACGAAGCCGCCGGGGAACGCCGCGCTGACCTGGTCGCCTCCGAGCCAGGAATACTGACCTTCGACGCCGACCAGAAAGTTCGGGTGGAATTGCCAGTCACCGCCCACCTGGACGCCACCGAGGAAGCGGGTTTTGCGGTCGCTGAGCGCGAAGCCATTAAAGTTGTCGCTGCTGGTGAAGGCGCCGCCGATATGGCCGCCGACATAGAAGCCGGTCCAGTTGTAGATCGGCGCGGCGTAAACCGGCGCCGGGGCTTTGCTGTAGTAAGGGCGGGCGCCGAGATCGGCGCCAAATGCCGGCGCGGCTGCGGCGAACGCCATGAGGGCAACGGTTGCGAGCAGGATCTTCTTCATTTCCAGTCCTCGAAAATACAAACGAGACGCTGCGCGCAGCGCCCCCTGGGGCGAGTAAAGACCGCATTTGAATAAAATGATGTCAGCGGGGGACGATCGCGGTCGATAATCCAACCTATTGGCCGGTAATTGTTTTTTGTGCTTAACGGCGGCTTAAGGAAGGGTGAAGGAAGGCTTAATTTGCGCTTGGGTGCGCAAGCTTTGCGGAAGCCATTCCTAACCGGGCAAGACTTGCTTAACCAAGCCGGCGCCGGACGTCCTCGCGCATCTGTTCGCGGAATTGAGCCTTGCGCGCCGGCCGTTCCTTCTCCGGGACGTCATAGCGGTCGAACACGTTGAACTTCTCGAGGATCGGATAGTGCTCGCTGGCCATCGCCAGCACGCGCAGGAGATCGGCGACTTGCGCGCTCGGTCCCGTCACCTCCCAGCGGCGGACGGTGTTGGCGCCCTCGGGCTCCTTCAGTCCGCACAGCTTCGCCATGTCGGCCGCCGTGAGTGGCCGGCCAATAGCCTCGCCGAGATGCTCGCGGAGCTTTTTCAGCTCTGGGCCGGTCATCGATACCTCGTTCGGACCGGAACATGATCCGGAAAAGTAGGCGCCAGCTTTCGAAGCGTCTGCGGGAATATCATGCTCACACAAAAGATAGAGCGGAATGACGGTTCATCACGCTTTAGTGGCGCTCCATTCGGATGGTTTGTGAACCAGATCACATAGCCCATCGCGGAAGCAAGTTATACCGCTCGCCGATTCCTGATGAGGAGGAGATCATGCGCAGCTTGATTGAAAGCCTCACACCCGACGCTTGCCGAATCGAGTGGAAATGGATCGGCGCCATGTTCGCGTTTTATATGGCGGTGGTGGTGATTGCAGCCGGTCTGCTGATGACCCATCGATCCACGAAAGGCTCGGCTTACGAGATGTCGCTGGCCGCGGTCGCTTGCGTGTCCTGCGCGCTTGCGGCCGATTGATCGAACTGGATCATGATCCGATCAGACGGAATCGGGTCATGGTCTCCGCGCAGACGCTTTGCGTTCGCCGCGAGGGAGAAGTTTCCACTTCGGATCATGCTCTAGGTTTCCGAATGATGCTCGATCACGTCCGGCGGCGTGGCGACCATCAATAATCGCGCCGGTCCAAGCCCGGCATTGCGGCCCATATGCGGCCGGTCGCCGAACAGATGGACGCAATCGCCCTGGTCGAGCACGAAGCGTTCCTCGCCGATCTGAAATTCGATCCTGCCCTCGAGCACGTAGAGGACTTCCTCGCCCTCGTGGGAAAGCAGCTTGATGTCGAGGTCCGAGGTGACCGGAAAATCAAGCACGAAGGCGCTGAGCTTGGGGTCTGCGAGGTCGCCCGAGAGCCAGTGATAGTCATAGCCGCTCGCGGAGTGCGGCGGAGACGTCTCGCGCTGGCGGCGGCGCGAGATCGTGTAGTATTTGGGCGCCTGGACGTCGCCGGAATCCTCGAACAGGTCGCGGAGCGGAATGTTCAGCCGGGTCGCGATCAGGATCACATTGGCGATCGACATCGCCGCCTCGCCGCGCTCCACCCGCGAGAGATAGGCCGCCGAGAGGCCGGTATCGTTGCCGAGCGCCTGCAGCGTGAGCTTCCGATCCGTGCGCGCTTTACGGATTCGCACTCCAAGTTGCCGGGCGATCAGCCGCGCCTGATCCATGGCCCCTCCCGAAAGCTATCGTGATGGCTTACCGGGACTTGCTCTAGAGGTGATTTGCATCGGACGCAAGATCAGCGGTAAAACGGCGCAAGCTCCGGCTTGCGCCGTACCACAATGTGCAAGTCACTTCTTGATCAGCGGGCATGCGCTCGCTTCCAAGGGCGGAAATACCTTGTCGGCCGGCAAGGTGGCCAGGATCTTGTAATAGTCCCACGGCTCCTTGGATTCCTGGGGCTGCTTCACCTGCATCAGGTACATGTCGTGCATTAGCAGCCCGTCCTCGCGGACCCGGCCATTGTGGGTGAAGAGGTCATCCACCGGCAGCTCCTTCATCTTCGCCATCACCGTGGTTGCCTCATCGGTACCGGCCGCTTCGATCGCACGAAGATAATGGCGCACCGCCGAATAGACGCCGGCTTGCGTCATCGTCGGCATGGCTTTGTGCAGTTTGAAGAACTTTTCGGACCAGGCGCGGGTTTCCGGATTGCGGTCCCAGTAGAAGGCCGAGACGAAGCGCAGGCCCTGGGTGCTGGCGAGGCCCATCGCATGGATGTCGGTGATGAAGACGATCGGCGCCACGAAGGTCTTGCTCTTGTTGATGCCGAATTCCGCCGCCTGCTTGATCGCGTTGGCCATGTCCGCGCCGGCGCTCGCCAGCGCCACCACCTTGGCCTTCGAGGACTGCGCTTGCAGCAGATATGAGCTGAGGTCGGCGGTGTTGAGCGGGTGGCGCACCTCGCCTTCGACGGTGCCGCCGCCTTCGGTCACGGCCTTGCGGATATCGTTGGCGAAGGCATGGCCGAATGCGTAATCGACCGTCAGGAGAAACCAGCTCTTGTCGCCGGCATCGGTCATCGTCCTGGCGAGGCTGTAGCCGTTGGAATAGCTGGTGTAGACCCATTGCGCCGAGGTGGCGGTGCAGGCCTTGCCGGTGAAATCGGAAGAGGCCGCCATGATGATGGCGATCTTGTTCTTGTCCTTCGCCAGGGCCTGCACGGCAAAGCCGACCGACGAGTTCGAGAAATCGGCGACCATGTCGACGCCATCCCGGTCGAACCATTCGCGCGCCTTCGCCGCGCCGATGTCGGCCTTGTTTTGGTGATCGGCGGAGACGAGCTCGATTTTCTTGCCGAGGATAGTGCCGCCGAATTCCTCGATCGCCATTTTCGCCGCAACCACCGAGCCCGGACCGGCCAGATCCGCATAGAGCCCGGACTGGTCGTTCATGATGCCGATCTTGACGAAGTCGTCCGAGACGACCGGGTCGGCGGCCCGGCCCTGCTGCATGGCCAGGACCAGGCCGATCGGCACGACTGCAAGCCTGAGGAATTTCGTCAGTGACGGCATCTTGCTTCTCCTTTGGATTCGCTGGGCGGGGAACGGCGTTTGCGCGATCTCGTCGCACAATTTTTGCATATCATGCACTTCAGTGTAGGATTAAATTATCGGCATTTGCCGATTACGAAATAGTCTGGACGTAATTTGCATAATATGCAAAATGCTCAACGCAGCTAGGCCGGCCCCTCGCGCCGAAAAAGCTGAGAGAAACAGGAGTAGGGGATGTCGGACGCCGTCCTGATGTCGTTGGCTGACGTGCACAGGTCAGCCAAGGCCGCGCTGCTTGCGCAAGGATTTAGTGCATCACATGCAAATGCGATTGCGAACACCGTGACCATGGCCGAGCGGGACGAATGCCGCCATCACGGCTTGTTCCGGCTGCCCTTCTATATGAACGGGCTGCACTCAGGTCAGGCGTCGCCGGACGCCGAGCCTGAACTGTCGGTACTTGCGCGTGCTGTGATCAAGGTCGATGCGAAATACGGTTTCTCGCCGCTGGCACTGGAGCGCGGCGCGGAGCCGCTCGCCGCGCTCGCCAAGAAGATGGGGATCGCGGCGATGGCGGTGAACAACGCGCTCAACGTCGCCGCGCTTTGGCCGGAGGTCGAGCGGCTGGCGGAGCACGGCCTGGTCGGCTTCGCCTTTGTCGCCGCCAGTCCCTATGTCGCGCCGGCCGGCGGCACAAAGCCGCTGTTCGGCACCAACCCCATGGCATTCGCCTGGCCGCGAAACGGCGAGCCTCCGGTCGTGTTTGATCAGGCGTCGAGCGCCAGCGCCCGCGGCGAGATTCAGCTTCGGCTTCGCGACGGCAAGACATTGCCCGACGGCTGGGCCATTGGACCGGACGGCACGCCGACCAGCGATCCGGCCCAGGCGCTGGCCGGCGCGCAGCTTCCGTTCGGCGGCTTCAAGGGTTCCAACATCGCCATGATGGTGGAATTGCTGGCGGGCCCGCTGCTCGGAGATGTCCTCAGCTTCGAAGCCGGCGAGCGCGACAAGGCAAATACGGGCGCCCCGTGCGGCGGAGAACTCGTGATCGCGATCGATCCGGTCCGCTGCATGGCGAACGGGGATCGCGCCAAACAGCTCGAACATGCCGAACTGCTGTTCGGCAGGATGCTGGCACAGGACGGCGTCCGGCTGCCTTCGGATCGCCGCTACGAGGCCCGCAAGCGCACCGAAGTCGAAGGGGTGCTGGTGCCGAAATCGCTCCGCGACTCGATCGAGCTTTACATCGCAGGCAAGCAAGCAGCCGAGCGGAATGCCTATGAGGGCGATCACCTGACGCATCGCAAGGATGCCGGTCGGGCCGTCGCGAGGTGAGGGCAGCCATGACAGGCTCGACATTATCGCCGACCGAGCGTACCCGCGTCCGGCTTCATCCGGAGCGCGCCGTCTATGATCGCGAGGTGATGTATCGCATCCTCGACGAGGCGCTGGTTTGTCACGTCGGTGTCGTGGTCGATAGCGCGCCGCGCGTGCTTCCGACCGCGATCGTCAGGATCGGCGACTTCGCCTACATCCATGGCAGTCCCGCCAATCAGTCGCTCGCGGCGCTGGCCGCCGGCGCTCCCGCCTGCATCACGGTCACCCTGATCGATTCGATCGTTGCGGGACGATCGGGATTTGGAATGAGCATGGACTACCGCTCCGTCATGATTTTCGCGGCGGCTGAGAAGATCGTCGATCCCGGCGAGAAGGAGCGCCTTGTCGCAGCGTTCATCGAGGATATCTGCCCAGGCCACCAGGTGCGCGCGCCGAAACCGAAGGAAATCGCCGCCACGCTCTTCGTGCGGTTTCCGCTAACCGAAGCCTCGGTCAAGATCAGGAATCAGGGCGTGGTGGATCCCGAAGAGGATTATCGGCTCGACACCTGGTCGGGCGTGATTCCGCTCCAACTTACCGCCGGCGAGCCGCGCAATTGTTCGGCCTTGAAACCCGGTATCGCCGTACCCGACTACGCGAAGAACTATCGCCGCGGCCGGTGAAGCTGTGATCTGAGCTGTATATCGTTTCGTGCGCCGATGACGATCGGCGCACTGATGTTGGTCGGGTCGCTGCGAGTGAAAGTGATGTGCACATCAAGGCCGCGCGCGGCTGCGCGGTCTGATTTGTCTGCTGATCGACTCTCGAAGTTGCTACGGCGACAGACGCCGCGATAGCCGAACTTGGCGTCATACTCGCGGGGCCATTCTCGCCGGATCGCTGGCGCTGGCTGTCTCTCTGCCCGCTATGATGCAGATCGCAACTTCTCTTAGTGATGAACGGGTGAGCACAATCGACTCGCGATCGTCGCAAAATGCCGCAACCCCGCCATTTGCTTTGACAGCAATGTGATTTGCGCCGAAAGAAGGGCCTCATTCTCGATGGGCGAAGTTGGGGAAGAACAGCGCGCATGAACCTTTTGTGACGCGCTTGTTGGGCTGTTGACGTTGGCTGAGACTTTTTGGGGGACGCGCTAATTGTTGCCGGTAGTCGATTATGGAGATCGCAGTCCTCGCGATCATCTCTCCCGCGTGGGGGCGGTTCCGGCCATGGACTCTGATCTGAGCCCGCAAGGGGGGATCTGGTGGCCTGAACGTGAGGATCTCTCGCTCGAGTTCATGCGCTTGCTGGCTTCCGTCCAGGAAGGCGGCGCGACTTTTTCGGAATGCTGGCTCACCGCCAGCCGCATCGATTTCGCTGGCGACGATGGCGACGATTCTTGGCACCGGGAATGGATTGGCGCCGCGGAAGTCAATCGCGAGCGGGCTTCATCCGCGGCCGCACAGGGCCATCTGGCGACGGCGAGGAGCAATTGGCTGCGCGCCATCAACTATTATCTTACCGCCGCATATCCGTTTGATCTTTCGCCGGACAAGCGGCGGTCAGCGACCGCATCGATGCGCGAATGCGCCGCGAAATATCTCAACTGCCGCGAGCCGGTCGGCGAGGTCGTCTCGATACCCTGGCTGAACGAGTTCACCTTGCAGGGATATTATTTGCCGGCGCGCCGCGGCGGCGATCGTGCGCCGGTGGTCATCTGTATCGGAGAGCCCGGACACCACAAGGAAGAATTCCTGTTCAAGCTTGCGCACCACGCCTCCGAGCGCGGGATGGCGTTGCTTGCGGTGGACGTCCTGGGCGACGGCACCGGCCAGTCGTTCGAGGAGGTATCGCTGCGCCACAAGCCGCAGCGGGCCATTGCACCGATCATGGATTACCTTGTCGGCCGCGACGATGTCGATGAGCGGCGGATCGCGATCCTCGCCGACGGCTGGAGTTCGTCCTTTGTCGCGCGCGGCATCGCCTTCGACCATCGCTTTGCTGCGGCCGTTTGCGACGGCGGCATCTGGGATCTGCATATAGGGTCATTCCTGAATCCGCAGGACAGGCCATTCGGCATCGAATCGTGTCCTGAATTGGAAGCCGACCGCATCCTGAGGAGCATCAGGTGTCCGTTGCTGATTGCCGCGAGCGAGCGCGGCGGACTCAGGGCGGACAGGGTTGCAGAACTGACGGATCAGTTGCGGGCGGGGCGGCGCGACCGGGACATCACGCTCGAGATTTTTGAGAGCGCGGAGACTGCCGCAGGCCAGGGGCTCTTCGACAATCCAACTCTCGCCAACGAGTGCATTTTGGATTGGATAGCATCCCGCATCGCGGCGCAGCCTTTATAAGAGGGCATAGTCCGAATAATAGGGCATAGTCCGAAGCCGCGCTGTCGCTACCCTCTTTGCGTTTGGGCCGGAAGACTTCGTGTCTCTAGAAGTCCGCCGCCACTTTCAGGCGGGCTTTCTCCAGGCGCTTCTTGAGGGCAGCGAGCTTGTTGGTCAGATCATCCAGCTCGCGCGGGCTGAATTCCGCGAAAATGAACTCGTTCAGGCTTTCCTGCTGCGAGGTCAGGCCCGCGAGCTGCTTGTAGGTCTTGTCCGTCAGCGACATCTTCACGATGCGGGCGTCTTCCTTCGCCGGCTTGCGACGGACTAAACCTTTCTTCTCCAGAAGCTTCGATTGGGTCGTGACGAACGACGGGTCGACATGCAGCATTTTTGACACAGCGTTTACGGGGACGCCGTCGCCCTGATCGAGGTCGGCAAGCGCCACGATCATCATCCATTGCGGTCCGCTGATTCCGAGCTTCTTGGCCCAGAAGTAGCGAATCTCCTCGAGATGAACGCTGATCGCCGCGATCTCCCAGGCGAATCGCCGAATGACATTCTCGCTCTTGGTGGCGGACTCATCCATGGGCACTGTACTCACCCCCTTCAGATTCCATAGCGGATGTCCGGCGGAAACGACAGCGGTAATCCGTTATACGTGTCAATTCGCACGAGAAATTAGCAACAGGTGGTCTTCGGCGGTGCGCGCCTCAGTTGCCGAAAAGACACATCGAGGTGGCAATCAATATATGAGTGAGTAAACTAATTTGATTATCTAAATAGCACATGCATAACTTTCATTCCGACGGAGGGGGGCACCCGACCGTCTCGTCTCAGGTGGTTCTCATCAGTCCACCGGCTTGAGAGATGCGTTGATCCTCAACGTTTTTTTCGAGGGCAGTCTAATCCGCTTTGCACGGGGGTTCGTGCATAGCACTTACTTGGAGGTTAACAATGAAGGTGGCTAAGAGCCTTATTCTCGGCTCAGCGGCGGCTCTGCTCGCGATGGGCGGGGCTCAGGCGGCCGATCTTCCCGTCAAGGCCAAAGCGGTCGAGTACGTGAAGGTCTGTTCGCTCTATGGTGCCGGTTTCTGGTACATCCCGGGCACCGATACCTGCATGAAGATCGGTGGTTATCTGCGTGTCGACACCACGTTCAACGGCGGCATCTACGGTTCGCAGGCTTGGAGCGGTGATGCGGGTCAGCATAACCGTTATCAAGACTACTTCTCCGCCCGCTCCCGTATGGCGCTGACGATCGATACCCGTACCGCGACGGAATATGGCGTCGTCCGCACCTTCGCTCAGGGCGACTTCCAGTTCGATACGCTCGGCAACAACACCTACAGCCCGAACTCGATCAACGGTTCGCTTCCGGTCGCAAGTGCCAACCTGCTGCACACGCCGGGCGGCGGCTATGTCGCGGTCGAGTACGTGTTCATCCAGTTCGCGGGCTTTACCTTCGGTAAGTCGTCGTCCGCGTTTGCGACGCCTTGGAACGGTTATCCGGGCAACAACTCGTCCAACCTGCTCGGCGGTCATGACACCGTCACCGGTGTGAACAACATCCAGTACACCGCGCAGTTCGGCAACGGCGTATCGGGCACCATCGGCCTCGATGATCCGACCGTGTTCAACCGCACCACGGTTGCCAACCTGACGCTGCCTCTCACCGCGACCGGTGGCGTCGCCAACGCGTATGCGGGCGTCCATGCTCCAGACATCGTCGGTAACATCCGCGTCGATCAGGCTTGGGGTCTGTTCCAGATTTCGGCTGCTGCGCATGAAGTCAGTGGCTCCTACAACGTGCTGAACGCCGCTGGGGCTCCCGCAGGTGGCGTCGGTCTGCCGGGTGCGGCCCCGACCGCCGCTTCGGAACTGTCCGGTCACCCCGACACCAAGTGGGGTGGTGCAGTGATGGCTGCGTTGCAGATCAAGAACATCCCGACCGGTCCCGGCGACGACATCAAGTTGGATGCGACCTATGCCGTCGGCGACACCAAGCAGGTGATCTCGACGTCAGGGGCCTCGCCGAGCTTTGCGATGTTCGGCAGCAGCAGCAGGCTCGGTGCCTATCAGAGCGTCGGCTTCGGTGCGACCACCGATGGTGTGTATCTCCCGGTCGCGGCCGGTGGCGATGGTTCGATCCACCTGACCAAGGCTTGGGGTATCCGTGGTGCGTTCAACCACAACTGGGATCCCTACTGGTCGACCAGCTTGTTCGGCAGCTACTCCAGCGTGAGCTACGACAACACGGCCAAGGCGTTCATCTGCGCCAACTACACCGGTACCAAGGCTGTCACTGCGGATTACAGCTGTAACCCGAACTTCAACGTGTCTCAGCTCGGCGTGGTCACCCGTTGGACCCCGGTCAAGAACCTGACGTTCTCGGCCGAAGTCATCTGGCTCCACCTCGACCAGAAGTTCACTGGTGGTGCCGTTCTCGCTGTGCCGGCCCCAAAGCCGACCACGCTTTACGAGTACAAGGACCAGGATACGGTCAGCTTGCAGGTCCGCGCTCAGCGCAACTTCTGATCCGCTCGATCTGAAGCATCTCTAGAGAATCCCCGGCGGGCAACTGCCGGGGATTTTTCGTTGCGTGAAGAGTGAGTGGCGAATGGCGAGTAGGGATTAGGGAGTAGGGAGTAGGAAATGCGAGCGGGCATCGCGCACTCCATCACACTTCTCTATTCGCCATTCCCTACTCGCTATTCGCTACTCGCCATTCGCTGCTTCCCATTCGCCACCTCTGCGGCTTCAGTGAACGGTCAAAAAAATATGATTTACTCAGGTAATTTTCTAAGGTAGTAAGGACTTAAGTCGGCGCAGCATGGCCGGCCCGTTAGGTCTCGCTGAGACAGAACCTCTTAATGCTAAACCTCCGAAACCTCCGGCAATGCCCTGCCGGAGGTTTTTCATTACGGTGATCGCGGCAGGGCTCCGCGCTCCGGCTCCAACTGATTCGGCCTGATTCGGGTATCGGCGCTCCTAGAGCGTTTTCGAGCGAAGTGGACACCGGTTCGCGTGAAGAAAACGCGTCAAAGCAAGAATCGAGAGCTTCGGTTCTGATTCAATCAGAACCGAAAATGCTCTAGACCGAAGCCTTGACGATCGTGGCGCGATCGTCCGATCAATCCCGCCTTTGCATCATCGCAACGCCGGCCTCGCTGCCACAGCGCTCGGGCGGCTTCTCGCCCTTGGCGGCGCAGAAGCGGGAGAAGGAGCGGCCGTTGAGATGCAGCGTGCCCGCATAGCTATTCCCGACCACCAGCCCGTCGAAGACGAAGGGGTAGCCCTCCTGCCGCAGAATCATGCGCGCCCCATCGCGACTCCAATGTCCGGAAAGCGTGGCCTGGATCGGCCTGCCGCTCGCGGCATCGCGCCCGTCCTCGCGGTAGCTCCCGTCCGGACTCATGCGCCACGTGTAGACGTAGCGCGGGAAAGCGTCGGGAATGATCGCCGTCCAGACGATGTCATCGGCTTCCGCAGCGGCATCGCGCGAAAGCCCAGGGTCGACCTGCAGGCACCAGAGCAGAGCGCACCAGGCTGCGAGTAGGAAAAACCGGCCGACCATTCATTTGCCCTGTGTTGATTCCCGCGTTGGCTGGAGCGCGACGCTCTCTCCGTCGTCGTTGTTTTGTCGCTGGCGCGCCTTGCACCGGCCTCGTCTCGTCGAATGACGGGGAAGGCTTCTGACTCAAATGTCAAACAGCTTTCCGCTGTCATCGTCCGGCTTGACCGGGCGATCCAGCATTCAAGAAGCGTCGACGCGCAAGCCGAGAATCACATCACGCCCCGCAAGCTGAATTCTCCTGTCGGCGCCCCGTGTAAGACAGTAGAATCAATGTCTTATCTGACAATCGTCCGAATAGCGGACGTAATTCATAAATACGGAGAATATATGGACAAAAATCTTGATCTGGTCTAGCAGAGCCACATGGCCCTTTCCGCGACCCGCAAACCGACCTTCATTCCATCTCCCTCCGCGGAGGCGGTGCTAGCTGAAAGCGCGGGCGATGCCGCTTTCGCCACGACGCTGGCCAAGGGGCTGGTGGTGCTCGAGGCCTTCGATGCCCAGGCGACCATGCTCGGCAACATGGAGCTTTCGGCGCGCACGGGAATCCCGCGGCCGACGGTTGCGAGACTGACGCATACGCTCGCCGAGCTCGGCTATCTCCGTTACGACCAGGATCTCGCGAAATACTGTCTCGGCGCGCGGGCGTTGCGCATGGCCCATCCGCTGCTTGCGGGCATGCAGTTTCGCCAGGTGGCGCGGCCATTGATGCAGGAACTGGCGGAGAGCGTGCGCGGCACCGTCTCAATCGGCCTGCTCGACGGAACGGCGATGGTCTATGTCGAGTCCGCGAGATCGGGCGATGTCGGACCGCATGTCCCAGACATCGGCATGCCCATTCCCGTCGTCAGCACGGCGATGGGACGCGCTGCGGCCGCGACACTGCCTGCCGCTGATTCCGCATTGCTGGAGCGGCAGATCAAAACCGATAACGCCGAAGCGTGGTCCACGCATCGCGACAAGTACCGCGCCGGAATTCAGCAGTGCGCGGATCGCGGCTTCTGCACCTGCTACGGCGAATACATGCCGTCGATCCACGCGGTCGCCGCGCCGCTGTTTCACGCGCGGCGCTTGAAGCAGTCGTTTGCCATCAATTGTGGAATCCCTGCGTTCCGCCTGCAGCCCGGACAGCTCGAATCCGAGATCGGCCCGCGCATCCGGGCTCTTGCCGTCAGCATCCGCTCGCTCGTCAACGAGGCCGAGCCGATCATCGAGCCGCGCGAACGGCCCAAGACGAAGGTCACGAAATGATGCGGGAAACGACGGTCGCTGGCGCGATGCGCGTCGCAAGTAGCGGAGCATGAGATGGCCGGACCGCTCGCGGGATTGAAGGTTCTCGACATCGCCACCATCATCGCCGCGCCGCTGGCCGCTACCCTGCTGGCCGACTATGGCGCCGAGGTCCTCAAGATCGAGATGCCGGGGCAGGGCGATGGGCTCAGGTCGTTCCCGCCGTTGAAGGACGGCAAGCCCCTGTGGTGGAAGGCGGCAAACCGCAACAAGAAATTCGCGACGCTGGATCTTCGCACCCCCGAAGGCCTTGCGCTGTTCAAGCAGATGCTGCCGCGCTTCGACGTGCTGATCGAGAATTTTCGTCCGGGCACGCTCGATCGCTGGGGTCTCTCGAACGAAGTCCTGTGGTCGATCCAGCCTCGCCTCGTTATTCTGCGTGCGACGGCTTTCGGACAGGACGGGCCCTATAGCGATAGACCCGGCTTCGCCCGCATTTTCGAGGCGATGAGCGGGCTGACCTACATCACGGGCGAGGCCGATGGCGAGCCTACGCATCCCGGCTACCCGATCGGGGACTCCATCGGCGGCCTGTTCGGCGCCGTCGGCGTGCTCGCGGCGCTGTGGAAGCGGGCGCGGGATCCCGATGCTCCCGGCGAAGAGATCGATCTCGCATTGACCGAGGCGGTGTTCCGGTTGCTCGATGTCCTTCCCATCGAGTTCGACCAGCTTGGTTCCGTGCGCAGCCGGATCGGCAATGCCAACGGCTATTCCGCGCCGGCGGCGGTGTTTCGCACCAAGGACGATCGCTGGGTCACGCTCGCAGGTTCGACCAATGCGCTCTATGCGGCGAACTGCCGGGCGATCGGACGGCCCGACCTGATCGAGGACCCGCGCTTCTCCGGCAACGAGCGGCGCGTGAAGCATGCGGGCGAGCTCAACGAGATCTTCGCGGCGTGGTGCGCCGAACACACGCTCGAGGAGGTGCTCGCAAAATTCACGGCCGCGCAGGGCACGATCGCGCCAATCTATTCGATCGATCAGATCGCGGCAGACCCGCAAGCCAAGGCGCGCGAGATGATCGCCCGCGTTCCTGATCGCGACTTCGGCTCGGTGGCGATGGCGAATGTCGTCCCGCGCTTTGCCGCCGATCCCGCGCAATTGCGCCATTCCGCCGGCGACGTCGGGCAGGACAATCGCGAGGTCTATCGGGACTGGCTCGGCCTTTCGGAGCAGCAGATCGAACGGCTCACCCAGAAGAAAGTGATCTGAGGTCGGCCATGCACCGGCGCGGTTCCGCGGAGACAACAAGAACACGCTGCGGACGTGCAACAACGAAAGGGAGGCATTCATGAAAGTCACACGCCGAACTCTGCTGGGCGGCGTCGCGGCCTGCTTCGCTGCGGTCTGCGGTTCCCGGGGGTTCGCACAGGGGGCCTGGCCTTCGCGTCTTGTGCGGTTTGTATCGCCGTATGGGGCAGGCGGCGCCAACGACATCTCGCTGCGCATCCTGACCGAGCAGCTCGAGCGTCAGCTCGGCCAGCAATGCATCGTCGAGAACAGGCCGGGCGCGGGCACGCGCCTCGCCAACGAAGCGGTCGCGCGCGCCACGCCGGATGGCTACACCTTCCTTTACGCCGCGGCGCCCTATGCGACGGCCGAGGCGCTGTTCGGAAAACTGGGCTATGACCGCAAGGACCTGCAGCCGGTGGCGATGGCGGTCATCGTGCCGCTGTTCCTGATCATCAGTGCGGAGGCGCCCTTCAAGAACCTGCAGGAGCTGATCGCCTACGGCAAGCAGCAGCCCAACGGGCTTACCTTCGCCTCTCCAGGCGCCGGCTCCCAACCCCATCTGGCGGCCGAGCTGTTATTCAGGGATGCGGGCGTCAAGGGCCTCAACGTTCCCTTCCGCGGCGATGCGATGTCTTACACGGAATTGCTGGCAGGCCGCGTCGATGCCACGCTGACCGCGATCAGCACGGCGTTGCCTTATATCCAAAGCGGCAAGTTCCGCGTGCTGGGTGTGGCGTCAGTCGAGCGCAGCCAGATCTATCCGGACGCGCCCACCTTGCGTGAGCAAGGTCTGCCCAATGTGATCGCTGCCGGCTGGTACGGCTTCATGGCGCCGGCTGCCACGCCGCGCTCCGTCGTCGATCGTCTGCAGGACAAGATCGTCCGCATCCTTGCCGATCCCGACGTGAAGCAAAAGCTGTTCGCCCAGGGGCTGGAAGTCCGCCGCAGCACGGCCGCGGAGTTCGGCGCGTTCATCGACGCGGAGACGAGCAAGTGGGGCCAGTTGATCCGCGACGCCGGTCTCAAAGGAGAATGAGGATCACAACGCTGTCGCCGGCCACGGCTGTTGCGGTGCAACGAAGTCTTCGAGTGATTTGAGCAAAGCTTGATCGACGCGTACCGGGTCGCTTCGAGGCCATCATGGCCCACTTGGAATCCAATGTACCAGCGGGCTTGCACTGCGCTGGTTGAGCACTCACGAAGACTTGGCTCTAACACTGGGCTCTCGCGCGGGCGTGACCACGCCTTGTCTCTGTGCGCATCGTTGGAATGAAATGCGTGAAGCGCATCATTCATTGGAATCCTTTTCCAGACATCGGTCCTCTCGTCGCCATATTTTGGGATGATTTGTTTTTGCAACGAGCGTAACGTCGCTCGCTAAGAAAAAAGAATGATCTTGGGAGGAAAGCGCCGATGAGTCGGACGAAGCATTTCGTTTGGGCATCCATCACCTGTCGCTCGCTGCCGACAGGGCACTCGCAGGATCACGCTTCCGCCAGGACGTAGCCGATGATCGCCATAGCGACATCGCTGTCCCGCAGATCGGGAATCCTTGCGATTGGATTGGTTGCGGTCGGAACCTGGCTGACGCTCGGGGCCGCCGCGGCGGATGTTCCGCTGCAGGTGACCAACGCCCGTGTGCCTGCATCCAACGAGATCGGCATCAATCTCCCGCTACTGATGACGATCAGGAACGATGCGACCGAGCCCGACGCGATATTGCGCGTCCGCTGTCCGTTCGCGAACTTCTCCGAAAAGCACACCGTCGATCGCGGCGAGGGCGCGCCGGCCATGCGCGAGATCAAGTCGATTCCGATTCCGGAAAACAAGACCACCGAGCTCAAGCGCGACGGATATCACGTGATGCTGCTGCAGACGCGGCAGAAGCTTGTCGACGGCGAGAAGTTCACATGCGCCGTCGTCTTCCAGAAAGCCGGAACCAAGGAAACGGAGGTGGAGGTTTCACGAACGCCGTGATCGCGACAACGGGCAAGGTGAGCCCGCTGAACGAGGCTTCTCGACTGAGCGGTTCGGATGTGCCGGACGCTCGATCCAACATGAACTTGCCAAAGGAGGGCATTTGCTCATGGAGCGATTTTCAGGTCACGCAAGAAGAATCACCAGGCGAGCGGGTCTGCTCGCCGCAGCAGTCGCCGCCGGAGGCATGATGGCGGCATTGCCGGCTTTCGCCGCTGACGAGGTCAACCAGGAACGGTTGCTCAACGTCGACAAGGAACCGGGCAACTGGCTTCATCATCACCAGAACTACTCCGCTCACCGGTTCTCCTCCCTCAAGGAGATCAACCGCGATACCGTGAAGAACCTGAAGGTCGCCTGGACCATGCATCTCGGCGGCATCGAGCCCGGCGGCATCTGGAGCCATGGCGGCCTCGAAGGCACGCCGATCGCCGAAAACGGCTTCCTCTACGTCACCGATGGATGGGGCTCGGTCTACAAGATCGACGCGCATGGCGGCCGCGGCCAGTTGGTCTGGAAGATGGATCCCAAGACCGACCGTGACTGGGCCGGTGCCGTCGCCTGCTGCGGCGTCGACAACCGCGGCGTTGCCTTGTGGGGCAATCTCGTCGTTTCCCACACGCTGGACGGCCGGCTGATCGCGACCAACAAGGAGACCGGTCAGGTCGCCTGGCAACGCACCGTCGCCGATCCTGATAAGGGCGAAGTCATCACCGGCGCGCCGCTGATCGTCAAGAACATGGCGATAACAGGCGTGGCCGGCGCGGAATACGGCATCCGCGGCTGGATCGCCGCGACCGATCTCAACACCCAAAAGGAACTCTGGCGCACCCATACGATTCCGGGCAAGGGCGAGCCAGGCAGCGACACCTGGAAGGACAGCAACAACGCGGCTGCCGCCGGCGGCGGTTCGACCTGGGTGACCGGCAGCTACGATCCGTCGACCGACACCATCATCTGGGGCGTCGGCAATCCGGGACCGGACTGGGACAACGAGTATCGGCCGGGCGACAATCTCTACACCGACAGCTCGCTGGCTCTTGATGCCAACACCGGCAAGATCAAGTGGCACTATCAGCACACGCCGAACGACCCTTACGACTATGACAGCGTGGCGGAGAACGTGCTGGTCGATATTCCCGGACCCACCGGACCGCGCAAGCTCGCGCTCGAAGCCGACCGCAACGGCTTCGCCTATGCGATCGACCGCACCACCGGCAAGTTCATTTGGGGCCTTCCGTTCGTCAAGAAGGTCACATGGACCAAGGGGCTCGATGCGGAGACCGGCAAGCCGATCGAGTACGACCCGAACAAGGCGGTGCAGACTTACGTCGCCTCGGTGACGCCAAGCCGCACCAACATGGAAACCGACATCTGCCCCGGCAACATGGGCGGCAAGAACTGGCCGCCGACCGCCTATAATCCGGATCTGAAGCTCTGGTACATCCCGGTGATCGAGAGCTGCAACCGGATCAAGGTCGAGGTCGCTACGCCCGACAAGCTGAAGCCGCGTGAGTTCTGGACCGGCGGTGGTCCGAGCCAGCCGTTCAAGATCACGGGCAGCGTCACCGCGATCGACGTCACCACCGGGAAGATCGCCGGCAAGATGGAAACGCCGTTCCCCAATCTGGGCGGCATTCTTGCAACTCCTGATCTCGTCTTCAGCGGCCAGCCGTCCGGCGAAGTGATGGCGCTTGATGCCAAGTCGCTGCAGAAGCTCTGGGAGTTCAACACCGGAGGCGGCGTCAACGCACCGCCGATGACCTTCACGGTCGATGGCAAGCAATATCTCGCCATCCTCGTCGGTCTCGGCGGCGCCTGGGACAAGTGGTTCATCGATTCAACGCCCGAGCTGAAGAAGATCCAGCCGGGATCGATGCTCTACGTGTTCGCGCTCTGAGTTTCCAACCATGGAGGGCCCGCAATGTCGGGCCCTCCTGCTTCGTCAACAAGAGACGTCATGATGATCTTCAACGCATCCTCGGCGGCGGCACGTGTGCTGCTCATGAGTGTCGTCGCCTTGATTCTTTCGATGCCAGCCGCAGCTTTCGGTCAGTCGGCGCAAGCGACGGCTTCGGATCCGACCAATGCCGGCAAGGCGGTGTTCAGCAAGGCCAATTGCATGGGTTGCCACAAATGGCACGGCAATGGCGGCGGCGGCTACGGTGGCGATGCGCTGTCGCTGCGCAAGACCGTGCTGACGCGTGAGCAAATCATTGAAACGGTCAGTTGCGGGCGGCCCAGCACAGGCATGCCGTTCTTCGTGCGTGGCGCCTATGACGAGGTGACGTGCTACGGCATGAACCGCGAGGAGGCGGGCAGCCATATGCCGCCTGAGGCCGGAACGTTCCTGCGGCAGAAGGATATCGAGGCGGTCGCCGACTATGTGCTTGCGCATATCAAGGGCGCCGGCGAGCCGACTTATGCGGAGTGCGTCACCTTCTTCTCGAGCACGTCGCGGGTTTGCGACATCTACAAGAAGCAGGATGATGCGACGGCCAGCACGGGGAAGAGCCAGTGACGATCAGGTTGAAACTTTGTGCAATCCTCAGCGTTCTGCTCGCCTGGCAGGCGGTCGCGCTCGCCAATTCTCCGGCCCGGACGGAAGAATTCGGCGGCAACGACCTGCGCGACATCCGCCTCGGCATGGCCGTGAACGAATTGGCGGAATCAGGCTATGTCGACCTCTATTGTGCGACGGATCCGCGGCATATTTTGACCGGCTGGAAGGACTGGCGTGACTGTCCTGCCGGCGCCAGTGGAACGCGGGCGATCCGGTTTGGATATGATCCGATGACCAGCCGGGACGGCACGATGGTGGCGGGCCATCCGGCGCTTCTGACCCTATCGATCGACGATAGCGGGCATGTCTCCGGCTTGCTGATCGAGACCGATCCGAAGGCGCGCCTCTACATCCGGAAGAAGGCGTTCCTGCTCGGGCTGCAAGCCAAGTCCCGCTACGGCGCGGAGGGCTGGGCCTGCACCGAACGCCAGCCTGATCAGGGAGACCAGCCGGTCGGCGGCGTCTACCTCAAGGAGCGCTGCACCAAGACCATCAGCGGCCGCTCACTCGTCGTGGAACGCAATCTGTTCCGCCGGGCCGATCAGGATACGAAGAGCTTCGTCGACGAAACACGGATCAGCATCCTGCGGTCGAAGGACTAGTGGCGGTCGTCGCGGCGAAGGTTGTTCGGCGTGACTCCCCGCGTCCGCTTCATGGTTGCGGTCATATGGCTGTTGCTGGAAAAGCCGGCGGCTTTGGCCACCGCGGCGAAAGGCATGTCGGTTGTCTTGGTAAGCCGTTCGACAAGGGCGAGCCTCTGCGCGACGACATATTGGTGTGGCGCCTGGCCGGACGTTTGCCGGAAGGCGCGCAGGAAATGGCTGGGTGAAAGTCCGGCCAGTTCGGCAAGGCGACCGACGGACAGGCTCTCCGAAAGATTGGCATGGATGTAGTCGGTCACGGCGCGCCATGCCCTGGGTGAAAGACCGCCGCTGAGCAGAGGGCGCGGCCGAGCGCTGAAGGACGAATAGCTGCGCAAGAGGTGAGTGCCAAACAGCGTGATCAGCGCGTCGAAGCAGAGATCGTTCGCGGCCTCCCCGCGCTGGAACTCGGCCCGGATCAGATTGGCGAGCTGCAGCGCCTGCTGGTCGACGAAGCCTGGCCGGGGCGGCTGGAACTCGAAATCCTCGTTCTGAAACTCCGCTCCGGCGAGCTCGGCCAGACGGTGTTGGTCGTGCGCGACGAGCAGGTTCTCCTTCGCGACGCACCAGCGTGCGAACAGATCAGCCTCGGCCGGCACGACCTCGATCGTCCCGACCGGCGCCAGCGTGACCGTCTTGCGGCTGCTGTTGAGAGCGATCTCGCGATTGGGCTGCGGCGTGAGCATCACCAGCGCCATATGCGCCGGCGCCTTGAAGGCGATTTCGTTCGGGCCAGTCCATGTTCGAGTGACCGCGCCGCTTTCCGTGCCGAATTTGGGACCCCAGGCGTCCGGAACGCAAGCTAGCAACGCTGGCAAGTCCTTCCTCCACAACATCACTTCAGTCGATGCTGCCGACGTCATCCACGACGCGAGCACTCGGGCGATCAGTCATCGGCAGGCTAGCAGAAAGCGATCATGTTGTCGAAATCCCACCCAGTTTCACCGCGTGGGTCGCGCCCGGTTGATGAAACGGCATCGATCATCGGGCAAGGGATAGACTCGATACGAAAGGCGCCTTCACGATCGCGGCTTCCCCTCGCAAGGGCGGCACGTGACGGGAGTTCAAACCGTTGGCGCACCAGCAGCACGAAGGAGAAAGAAGATGATCGATCACAGCATCCAGGGGAAGACCGTCATCATCGCCGGCGGCGCGAAAAATCTCGGCGGCCTGCTCGCCCGGAACCTTGCCGCGCATGGCGCGAAAGCCGTCGCCATTCACTACAACAGCGCCGCGACGAAGCCGGCCGCCGACGAGACCGTGAAGGCCATCAATGCTGCCGGCGCCAAGGGCGTGGCCTTTCAAGGCGACCTCACCAGCGCCGCCGCCGTCGAGAAGCTGTTTGCCGAAACCGTTGCCGCCATCGGCAGGCCGGATATCGCCGTCAATACCGTCGGCAAGGTGCTCAAGAAGCCGATGGCCGAGATCACCGAAGCTGAATTCGACGAGATGAGCGCGGTAAATTCGAAGTCGGCTTTCTTTTTCCTCAAGGAAGCGGGCAAGACGCTCAACGACAATGGCAAGATCTGCACCCTGGTCACGTCCCTGCTGGGGGCGTTCACGCCGTTCTATGCAGCCTATGCTGGCATGAAAGCGCCGGTCGAACACTTTACGCGCGCCGCGGCCAAGGAGTTCGGCGCGCGGGGCATTTCGGTGACGGCGATCGGCCCCGGTCCGATGGACACGCCGTTCTTCTACCCGGCCGAAGGCGCCGATGCGGTCGCCTATCACAAGACCGCGGCAGCCCTGTCGAAGTTGACCAGGACGGGTCTCACCGATATCCAGGACATCGTGCCCTGGATTCGCTTCATGGTGTCCGACGGCTGGTGGATGACGGGTCAGACCATTCTCGTCAACGGCGGCTACACCACGAAGTGACGCGTCCGCCAGCCAGATCCCTGGTTGGCGTCGCAGTTCGAGCTGATCGGAACGTGCCAGGGTTCCTGGCACGGGAGTCACATGCCGTCAGAGCCTGAAGCTCATTGTGACGTCAACCGGGGGCACTCGGATGGATGGCTACAATGACCTGCATCAGAGCCACGAGATCTTCGTCCACATCCGCATCATCGTCGGAATGATCCTGGGCATAAGCCTTGCCCGCCTCGTCAGCGGCGTGACGCGGTTCATTCAGCACCCCGGAAAGGAGAGGATCAACCTCCTCCATATTGGATGGGCCATCTTCCTGTTCCTCGCCATCATCCACTTCTGGTGGTTCGAATTCGCGCTGTCCAAGATCGAGCGATGGACGTTCGAGAGCTATTTTCTCATCATCTGCTACGCCGTGGTGTTCGTCATGCTGTCCGCAATGGTGTTTCCGGACAACATCGGGGAACATGAGGGGCTGAAGGAGTATTTTTGGAATCGCAGGGCCGTATTCTACGTTCTCCTTTTGATTCTGTTTTCAGTTGATGTTTTCGACACGCTCCTGAAAGGAGCGAACTACTACAAGCAATTCTATGGCTGGTATTATCCGGTGAGGCAGAGCCTCCTGATCGGCGGGACAATAGGGGCGCTGCTTACGGCTTCCGAACGATACCACGTTTCGTTCGTCGCCTTTGCGTTGGCAATCCAGATCATCTGGGTCGCGAGTTTGTTCGACGTGCTAGGTCCGGACTGAACGGGTCGAAGGCGCCGCCAGCCTTAGCCGGGACATTCAGCCATTGAAATCAGGCGGATGCCGAATATGGCGTCGACGCGATCCGGCGAGAATTTGGAGCTTCGGTTCTGATTCAATCAGAAGCGAATATGTTCTACTCTGTCTTCCTTCGGGGCCGCGCATGACGATCTTCAGAATGTCATCCGGCAGCAGCCGCTTCAGCGCTTGGCTTCGTCCTGTCGTGCACGGCCTGATATCGCGCTTCGCGTTTATACCCGAAAAGGTAGCTTAAAAAGGCACATCCCTGGAACTACCATTCGGCGCCGAACCCTAGCGCATTTTTTCGGAGCCCCCTGAGCGGTCCCACCGCCCGGCCAGGGCCGTTCACTGAGCCTGGCACGAAAGGTAGGGCAATCGTGCTGTCGAACAAAGTGCTGACACACATCTATCGCGGCCGTGACCAGGCACGGAAGGGCCAAGGTTGCCGCGTGCTGGTCCGCGGCAACAAGAACCGGTGCCTTGTTGAATTCACGGACGGATTCCGCTTGATGACAAACCGAAACACGCTTCGAACGATCAAGCCGACCAAGTCAGCGCGGCTCCGCTGAGCGCCAAGGCGCAGTACCGCCGAAGTCGCCCCCCATCGAACTGCTTCACGTTTCTGCACGCGAATGCCGTAGTTTCCCGGGGAAGAACGGGAGCAGCCGCGGTGTTAGCAATGTCAAAGAACCGGGGCCCGGTACATTTTCAGCGCGGCAAGCATTTCCCGATTCGGTCCCCCGAAGCCCACCCAATTAATTGCTCGTTTCGATCCGTATTCAAAAAATTATCTCGAGGGATCATGGGACGCCGTTGGTCTGACCTCGACATCGACGATCTCAAGCGAATGGCGCGTAGCGATTACCCCGCACAAAGCATCGCACGGATGCTGCATCGATCTCCTGGTGGTGTCATCGCGAAGGCGCACGAGCTGAAGATTTCCCTTCAGTCTCATCACCGGCTGCTTCCCCGCGGATTCAAGCGGCCCCGGCCACGCGGGTTTCCGCTCACCTGAGCCGCAGCGTCATCCCTGATGTTACGAAGCGACTCGTCCTGTCGCGAAGCGCGGCGCGGAGACGAGTGGGAACCGCTCCAGTCGTAACGGTTCCGCATATCCGGATATATTGTCGCACCCGGCTTTATTTACGCGGTGCGCATTAAATGTGATTAGATGTCGCGCAACTTCTGATTTAATGCTTTGTTGTTGGGTGGATTAAATCTATTCGTTCGTTTCATGCTGCAAGAAAGAGATTCGGATGCTCAACTCAGAAGAGCCCGACCCGATGGTCGAATCCCAATCCGCTTCTGATCGGCGCAATTTCCTGGCCGTATGCGGGAAATTCGCGATGATTTGCGCAACGGCAACAGCGACGTAGGAGGGTAATCGAGACGGGGCCTGTAGCCGCAAAATACGCGGCCTGAATTTGCCGGCGGGCGCAGTGCATAATGGCGTCATTTAATTGTCATTTATTTTCGTGCTTCGCGGAATTCGATTCCGTCGCTCAGCTTTCGTCGACATCATTATCCCGGTGCCAAGGAGGAAAATATGGCGAATACGATTCAAATCGAAGGCCAGGCCGCTCAGCAATTGTTGGGAACTGAAGGGTTTTTCCCAGATTCCCGGGCCTTCGATTGGCTTTCCCTCATCGATCCCATCAACAGTTTGATCATTGGCACCAGACACGACGATGTCCTTGCCGCACAGGCTGACGGCGACATTGTCTTGGGCCTTGCCGGCAACGATCATTTGAGCAGCGCATTCAACCGGACCGCATTGATCGGCGGTCGCGGCGATGACACTTTGACAACCAATGTTGTCGTCCCGCAGGGCGATTTGCACGGACTTGCCATTCAATTCGGCGGGGCCGGCAACGACCACCTCGATGGGACCGTCACCCTTCAGGGTGAGAGCCCGCCTCAGAGCACCGAGAAGACCGCAGATGTGCTCCTCGATGGCGGCAGCGGAAACGACACTATCAACGCCACGGCCAATGTGGAGCTTGCTGTCTTCGGAAGCGTAACGGTCAGAACCGATGTGTTCGGCGGAAGCGGCGATGACACCATTCATGCCCTGGCAGATGGCCGTAACGTTCTCGGAAACAGTATCGCCATGAACACCGTCGATGGCGGCTCCGGCGATGACCACGTCACGGCTCATGCCGAAACAGAATTCGCTGCGCTTCACGGCAGCGCCAGTAACGTACTCTTCGGCGGTGACGGCAACGACGTGCTGGACGCGAGCGCTGTAGGACGATCCAATTCCACCGACCTGGTAACAAACGAGCTTCACGGTGGCCGGGGCGACGACGTATTGCACGCTTTCAATGTGACAGACTCAAACAGCGCCACGCCGGTCGGCATCAACCAGCTTTGGGGCGATGACGGCAACGACACCCTCGAGGCGACTCATTCCACCGATGGGGAGAACACCGTTACGGATCTCACGAATTATCTGGACGGCGGGAGAGGCAATGACACCTTGATTGCGAACTCCACCGCGCTTGGTGAAGTTGTTCGCGCACTCAATCAACTCGAGGGAGGTAGCGGAAACGACAGCCTCACGGCACATCTCGACGCGGTAGCCGGCGGCAGGTTTGGTCCCCCCGGGGCGGATCTCTACGATGTCGCGAATGTCCTGAATGGCGGGGCCGGAGATGATCAGCTCACCGCGTTTCTTTCGGCAACGCCCAAGCCCGGCGTTACGGACAACTCTGTTGCCGAGAACCGCCTGGATGGCGGCGCTGGAAACGATGTCCTGACGGCGACCATTGCGCCTGGTTCGCTCGGATCGAACTTCCTCAGCGGCGGTGCGGGCAATGATCAACTCACGGTTTTTGGCGGGTCAGGAAACGTCCTTGATGGCGGCGATGGCAACGACAGGCTCACGAGCGGCATCGGGAACGACAATATGCTTGGCGAACGCGGCGCGGATACGTTCGTCTTTGCCGCCTCGAGCGGGCATGACACGGCCGATTTCCAAGCAGGGCGAGACAAGATCGACCTCACGGCTTTGGCAGCGAACAACATCCACGATCTTGCCGACTTGAATATCGAGGTGACCGGCGGAAACACCATCATTCACTTTGATGCCAACAATGACCTCACCATCGCGGGCGTTCAGAACCTCAGCGCAAGTGATTTCTGGTTCGCGTAGCTGACTGGCGCGGTTCACTATCGGAAAACGGCCTGCGGGCCATCGCGATGTCTGCTTTTAGCTCGATAAGCCGACATCGCCAGCTCAATCGCGCCCGTGCGGCGGTTTCGTCGTGACGCGCCTTTCGTAACTTCGCGCTCATGGCCAGGTGGAAGCGCTCTAGCGTGGGTTGTGCCTGGTTATGGCGGGCATAGTCCCGCCAGTCGAGAACCCGAAAATTTGCCGACGGCCAACGATTGCGCAGGCCGGATGCCTGTCCACGTCGATGAAGCGGCGCGACCCTTGCAAGCGCGACCCTTGCAAATTTGTAATCGCGTGAACACCAAGGCGCCATCGGGACGACCAAAAGCCGCCGACGTTTGAGGACTATATGAAGCCCTCGGCCCCACCGGAATTCGCACCGATGTTGTTTCAAGCTGTAATTGTTTGCCTGCTCGTCCTCAGCGTTGGCGTTCTCATCGCCCACATGGTCGACGCCCTCAGGACATGAGGTAGCGTCGCTTCGCGCGGCTCAGCTCACAATCCGATATCACGATCGCGCTTCGTGGCGACGAAAGTACATGTATGCCCCAACGGTAAGGTAATTGGTCGCGACCGCGATCACATTCCACATGATGATGTTCTTTGAGCCGATCGATACGCCATAGATCACCCAGAGAATTTGGAAAGTGCCCATGATGGCCGCCATTCGGGGGTTCATGCCGACACTGGAGCGCCGATTCAGCATCGCAATGAGGTCGGGCAGAGCCGCGAAGGTTGTCCCGAATCCCGCCGCGAAGCCGATGATTTGAGTGAGGTCCATCACTCCTCCTCAACGCGCGACCAATCCGGCCATATACTGTGCGGTGCTCGCCGGGCGCAAAAGAAGATCGGTCTTAGGCTAGAGCGTTTTCGAGCGAAGCACGCCCTCGGACTTGATCCGAGGGTGGGCGCCGGTTCGCATAGCAATCAAGTTTACGCAGATTGCGTAGACTTATCTGCGCAGAAAACGCGTCAAAACAAGAATCTAGAGCTTCGGTTCTGATTCAATCAGAACCGAAGCTCTAGGGACTTTTTCCGTCGAAAATGGCGGGTTTCTTCTACTTGAAGACCCGCCGCGAACGCCGATACACCAGTTTGCGCCGCTTCTGGCGTGCTCCGGCCGATCAAAAGCGGTGTCGTTGGTCCGGAGCGGCGCCGCCGCTGCTCCGGACCAACGTGCTGTGACGACGCGTGTGCTTGCCGCGTGGGCAAGACCTCATAGGGAGGCTTGATATGTCGCGTTCGACGCTAGCATTTGTCGCTATGATGACGCTTCTCTCGATGAGCTTCGTTCTTTATCCGCAAGACCCTGCCAACGCTGCCACGTTCTGTGCGCAGCTAAGAGGGGCGAAAGCCGCAGGACAGCCTGACTGCTCATTTTCGACGCTGGATAAGTGCCGCGCGCGCGTCAGGCATAGGGGCGGCGGGCACTGCTACAAACTGACCCACTAGCCCGACGGCGCAAATGCGCCATCCATCCTGAATTGCGAGGACTGCGGTTGGCGCGAGCGGAGCGTCGTCGATCCGCAAGCGATAGGCCGGGTTAGCGCTGTCTTCGCCCTCTAGTGGGTGAAAAACATAACGCCGAGGGCGCCGAGTATGGCGCCGCAGTCGTGAATTTTCGCTGCCGGCCGTGAAATCGATCACGCGGTCCAAATCTGGACCTGATGGCGGCGCTTGTGCAAAAATCGATCATGTTCGGCACTTTTGATCCGGTTGGGTACCCGGCTCGAAATCGAGTATCGTCCGCCGGGGAGCCGGTCATCTAAGTTGCTGATTTTGTGGGTTTTCTGGTGCTGCCGGACAGGATTGAACTGTCGACCTCTCCCTTACCAAGGGAGTGCTCTACCACTGAGCTACGGCAGCATGCCCGGGAATAAAGAATCGGCCCAATTGGCCCCAGCGGGCGCGGCGGTTCTTGCCACAAGCCCCCCTCCGGCGCAAGCGCGGGGACGGGGAGGCGGACCGCAAAAACACCTCGTCCCGTCGAAATTCGGCCAATCCGGGGGCACTTCGGTTCCCTGGGGCGCTCGGGAGTGCGGCTTTGGCCGGTTCGTCCTGCCACCGCACGGAAGACCGGGGAGCCCACCTCCCCGATCGACCGGTGCATGTCCCTCGGCGCCTAGTCTATTGTCATGCAAGTTTGAAAGACGGATGCAACATGCAGGACGAGAAAGACAGGCGGGAGCGGCAGGTCGCGATTGCGTCAGACGAATCAAGACAGCATCGCCTCAAGCTCGCGCTGCGCGAAAACCTCAAGCGGCGGAAATCACAGGCGCGCGGGCGCAGCGATCCTGCATCTTCCGAACCGGCCGAAGGCCGACTAGATGACGCGAGCGATGGCGAGCCGGGTCCCTAGCCGGTCCCTGCATGCTGGGCATCGTTGCGACGTGTTTTGGTAAGAGGAGTGAGTAGCTGAGATGGCTGCAGAGGCGATGGCGAATCCGATCAGCGCGAGGTCCCTCGCGTTTCCGCGGCACGAGCAGACCTTTCCGACCCTGACCGACCACGAGATCGAGCGGATGCGCCGGTTCGGCGAGGTCAGGCACTATACGGACGGCGAAGCGCTGTTCGAGACCGGCAAGCCGGGACCGGGCATGTTCGTGGTGCTTTCGGGCACGGTCGCGATCACCCAGCGCGATGGCCTCGGCCATGTCACGCCGGTGATCGACCAGGGCCCGGGACAATTCCTGGCCGAGATTGCCCAGCTCTCCGGCCGGCCTGCGCTGGTCGACGGCCATGCCGAAGGCGATGTCGAGACGCTCTTGATTCCGCCGGAAAGATTGCGGGCGCTGTTGGTGGCCGAGGCCGATCTCGGCGAGCGCATCATGCGCGCGCTGATCCTGCGCCGCGTCAACCTGATCCAGGGCGGCGTCGGCGGCCCCGTGCTGATCGGCCCGCCGTCGCTCGGAAAGATCGCGCAGTTGCAGAATTTCCTGGCGCGCAACGGCCAGCCCTATCACGTGGTCGATCCCGCCACTGACAAGGACGCGGCCGACCTGGTGGCGCGCTACTCGGCAACGCGCGCCGAGTTGCCGTTGGTGGTCTGCCCCAACGGCAACGTGCTGCGCAACCCGTCCGAGACCGCGCTTGCGATGGCGATGGGCATGATCGGCGGCCACACCCATGACAAGCTCTACGACGTTGCCGTCGTCGGCAGCGGGCCGGCCGGGCTCGCCACCGCCGTCTATGCGGCGTCCGAAGGGCTGTCGGTCGCGGTGCTCGATTCGCGCGCCTTCGGCGGCCAGGCCGGCGCCAGCGCCCGCATCGAAAACTATCTGGGCTTTCCGACCGGCATTTCCGGCCAGGCGCTCGCCGGCCGCGCCTTCAACCAGGCGCAGAAATTCGGCGCTGATATCCTGATCCCGGTCTCGGTCAGGTCGCTGGACTGCTCCAAGCGGGACGGCCTGTTCTCGATCGCGACCGAATGCGGGCACACCTTGCGCTCACGATCGATCGTGGTTGCGAGCGGGGCGCGCTATCGCCGGCCGAGCATCGAAAATCTCGAGGCCTTCGAAGGCCGCGGCGTCTGGTACTGGGCCTCGCCGATCGAGGCCAAGCTGTGTGCCGGGCAGGACGTGGTGCTGGTCGGCGGCGGCAATTCGGCAGGCCAGGCCGCAGTGTTCCTGTCGGGCCATGTGCGCAAGGTCTACATGATGATCCGCGGCGGCGGCCTCGGGGCCAGCATGTCACGCTATTTGATCGAGCGCATCGAGGCGACGCCGAACATCGAACTGATGTTCAACACCGAGATCACAGCGCTGGAAGGCGGCGAGGATGCCACGCTCCAGCGCGCGCGCTGGAAGAGCCGCCTGGCGCCGGAGCAGCACACGCTCGACGTCAACAACGTGTTCCTGTTCGTCGGCGCCGATCCCGCGACCGGCTGGCTCGAGGGCTGCGGCGTCAAGGTTGACCGCGGAGGCTTCGTGCTCACCGGCCAGAGCGGACAGGATGGCCTGCGGCAGGGACAATTGCTGGAGACAACGGTGCCCGGCGTTTTCGCCGTTGGCGATGTCCGCTCCGGATCGGTCAAGCGCGTCGGCGGCGCGATCGGCGAGGGCGCGCAAGTCGTCGCGGCGCTGCACGGCTTCCTCGCCGACAACGCCAATTCTACGGCTTAGGAAACAGCAGATGTCGAAAGGCTGCACCCATATCGCCGACATTCAGACCGTCACGCCGAGCGCGCTCGGCTGCGAGGAATGCCTGAAGAGCGGCAGCCAATGGCTGCATTTGCGCATCTGCCGCACCTGCGGCCATGTCGGCTGCTGTGACGATTCTCCCAACAAGCATGCGACCGCGCATTTCCACGCGACCGGCCATCCGATCATCGAAGGCTATGATCCGCCGGAAGGCTGGGGCTGGTGCTATGTCGATCGCGTGCTGTTCGATCTCTCGCAGCGCAAGACGCCGCATAACGGCCCGATCCCGCGCTATTATTGATTCATAGCGCCGTGGGGAACGCGTAGCCCGGGACATCCGTGTCAGCATACGCGAGCGGCCCCGGGTTTCGCTCCACCCGGGCTACAGCACTAATTCAGATAGTTTGGTGATTGCTGTCGGTGTGCCGTCATTTATGACAGGCATGCAAACGGTTTCGGCAAATCCCATACTTTAGTTTATTCGCATCATAATCATCTTATCTTCATCATATAAGCCGGCTTCCGATCCGCGAAGCATGTAGCAATCTCACTTGTTGCATCGTAGTGTTCAGCGCGGTTCTCAATCGGGAGTGCTTCACATGGTCCTGGGTATGAGCTTGGCCACGTTTACGCTTGTTCACGTGGTGATCAGTCTGATTGCAATCGTCGCGGGCCTTGTCGTGATGTTCGGGCTGCTCGGCTCGAAGCAGATGCCCGGGCTCACCGCGATCTTCCTGCTGTTCACGATCCTCACCAGCGTCACCGGCTTCATGTTCCCGTTCAAGGAGCTGCTGCCCTCGCATATATTCGGGATCATTTCGTTGATCCTGCTCGCGATCGCCTGCATCGCGCTCTATGTCATGAAGCTTTCGGGCACCTGGCGTCCGATCTACATCGTGACGGCGATGATATCGCTCTATCTCAACGTCTTCGTGCTGGTGGTTCAGTCCTTCCTCAAGATACCCCCGCTGCACGCGTTGGCGCCGAGCGTGCCACCGGCTCCGCCGTCCGGCCCCGTCTTCGCCGTCGTGCAGGGCATCGTGCTGGTGCTATTCGTGGTGGCGATCATCGGCATCTGGCGGCGCTTCAGGCCGATGGCCTCCTTCGCCTGAAGCATGATCCGGAAAAGTGGAGACCGGTTTTCCTCGCGACAAACGCGAAGCGTTTGCGCGGAGATCATGCTCACGATCCAATTGACATCGTGATTTGATATCGCAGGGCGATTTTGAAATCCGGAGCATGCCCGCGACCGGTATGTTCCATCAGCTTAACTCGCACGAAAGGCTGCGCGATGCCCACGATCACCACCAAAGACGGCGTCATGATTTTTTACAAGGACTGGGGCAGTGGTCAGCCCATCGTCTTCAGTCACGGCTGGCCGCTGTCATCTGATGACTGGGACACCCAGATGCTGTTCTTCCTCAATCACGGCTTTCGCGTCATCGCGCATGACCGCCGCGGCCACGGCCGGTCGAGCCAGGTGAGCGATGGCCACGACATGGATCACTATGCCGACGACCTCGCGGCGGTGACCGAGCATCTCGATCTGAAGAATGCCGTTCACGTGGGTCATTCCACCGGCGGCGGCGAGGTGGTCCACTATATCGCGCGGCACGGTGAGAGCCGGGTGGCGAAGGCGGCGATCATCAGTGCGGTGCCGCCCTTGATGGTGCAGACCCCGGCCAATCCAGGCGGCCTGCCCAAGGATGTCTTCGACGGGCTGCAGGCGCAGCTCGCCGCGAATCGCTCGCAATTCTATCGCGAGCTCGCCGCGGGCCCGTTCTACGGCTACAACCGGCCGGGCGCCAAACCGTCGGAAGCGGTCATCCAGAACTGGTGGCGCCAGGGCATGATGGGCGGCGCCAAGGCGCATTACGACGGCATCGTCGCCTTCTCGCAAACCGACTTCACCGAAGACCTGAAGAAGATCAACGTGCCCGTTCTCGTCATGCATGGCGACGACGACCAGATCGTGCCCTATGCCGACGCCGGTCCGCTGTCGGCCAAGCTGTTGAAGAACGGCACGCTGAAGACCTACAAGGGCTTTCCGCACGGCATGCCCACGACCGAAGCTGCCACCATCAACGCCGACCTGCTCGCGTTCATCAAGGGCTGAGCGTCGCTTCCTTCACCTCTCCCGGCGCGCGGCTGTCCGATTCACACATCGCGGAGCGCCAGACTGGTACCAAATTTGATGCGCTGGAAGGCTTCGAGCCCCA
>NZ_JAQMIL010000089.1:0-40265 GCF_029990105.1 Bradyrhizobium sp. Arg237L
TTGAACCTATGATTCGGCATAACCGAATCGTACACGCATCGGCCTATCAGCCAAGATTCTTGCCCAGTCTCTTCGCTCCACCCGGGCTACGCTCCGCCGCAACGCTTAAACGATCCCCTTCACCTTCAGGCCCTCGATCATGGCCTCGTCGTAGCCGAGCTTGCTCGACAGCACTTCCTTGGTGTTCGCGCCGAGCAGCGGCGGTGCGCGGTAGTCGTTGATCGGCGTGGCCGAGAACGTCAGCGCATTGCGGATCAGCGACAGCGAATGTTCGAAGGGATGGTCGACCTTGACCTCCATGCCGCGCGAGCGGACATGCTCGTCGGCAAACATCTGCGCGAAATCGTTGACGGGGCCGGACGGCACGCCGGCCTTCTCCAGCTCCTCGAGCCAATAGGCGACCGGCCTTTTCAGGAACAAACCGGCGAAGATCGCCATGATCTCCTTGCCGTGCACGACGCGGTTGTTGTTCTTGATGAAGCGCGGGTCCTTGGCGAGTTCGGGCTCGCCGAGCACGGCGCAGGTGCGCTCGAACTGCGCGTCATTGCCGACCACCAGCATCAGTTCGCCGTCGGTGCAGCGGAACACGCCGGCCGGCATGCCGCCATTGCCCCAGGTGCCGCGGCGCGGCGGCGTCTTGCCGTTGACGAGATAGATCTGCGCGTAGTGCGACAGCGAGGCGATCACGGTGTCGAACAGGCAGACGTCGACATGCTGCCCCTCCCCGCCCCTCGCATCGCGATGGTAGAGCGCGGACAGGATGCCGATCGAAGTGTTCATGCCGGTCATGTAGTCGACGATGGAGGGGCCGACCTTCATCGGGCCGGCGCCAGGCTCGCCGTCCATATGGCCGGTGACGCTCATCAGCCCGCCCATCGCCTGGAAGATCGCGTCATAGCCGGCGCGCGGCGCATAGGGGCCGGTCTGGCCGAAGCCGGTCACCGAGCAATAGATGATGCGCGGGTTGATCTTCTTGATCGATTCGTAATCGAGCCCGTAGCGCTTGAGATCGCCGACCTTGTAGTTCTCCATCATCACGTCGACGCCCTTGGCGAGCTCGCGGATGATCTCCTGCCCTTCCGGTTTTGCGATGTTGACCGTGACCGACTTCTTGTTGCGGTTGGCGCAGAGATAGAAGGAGTTGTTGTTGTTCTCCTTGCCGTCAGGATCGACCAGATAAGGCGGACCGAAGGCGCGCGCGTCGTCGCCGGTGCCGGGACGCTCGATCTTGATCACCTCGGCGCCGAGATCGGCCAGCATCTGCGCCGACAAGGGACCCGCGAGCACACGCGTCAGGTCGAGAATCTTGATGCCCGAGAGTGGCAGAGCCGACATGAAAACTTCCTCCGAAGAAACTTATGCTCTTGTGGCGCGGGAACAGAGGTCCGGCCGCGCTGTCGAAACAGCGGATACACTATTTTCCGACGGCGAGTACTGCGCTCTCGGCATGAAGCTATCCGTCTATCTTCAGGCGGCCAGCGATCCCCGTCCGGTCGGGATGAACTTTGTATGTATTTTCAACAACTTGAAAGCACAGAATGCATGCGGCGGGATCAGTTGACACAGGGCCGGGAGGCCGGTGTAGGCTGGTCGCGCCAGCGGGGGTGGCGGCGGACAGAGAAGCACTGACGAGGCATCCGGTGCCCAATGATGCGCGCCACCAGCCGCAGGCGGATCTGCCGAGCATCGCCTTGGCCGGCCTGCCGTTTGCCGAGCAGCCCGCACTGCAATTGATCTATGACACTGCGCCGATCGGGCTCGCGTTCCTGTCGCCGGACTGCCGCTATCTGCATATCAACCAGCGGTTGACCGAAATATGCGGCATTTCCGTCGAAGGGCATCTTGGGCGAACCGTGCGGGAGCGCGTGCCGGCGCTGGCCGACTCGGTCGAGGCGATCGTCCGCTCGATCATGGCGACCGGCGAGCCGGTGATCGGCGTCGAGGTGGCCGGGCAGCGTCCCGACCAGGTCGAAGACCGCACGTGGATCACCTATTGGCACCCGCACCGGGGACCGCGCGGCGACATCATCGGCGTCAATGTCGCCGCCGAGGAGATCACCGAACGCAAGCGCGCCGAAGCCGCGCTGCTGGCCAGCGAACGGCAGTTTCACACGCTGGCCGACGCCATTCCGCAACTGGTCTGGATGGCGGACGCGGACGGCCGGATCTTCTGGATCAACAGCCAATGGTACGAGTATACGGGTGTGCCGGTGGAAGCCGGCAGCGTTCATGACTGGCAGGCGCTGCTTTCCCCTGCCTCACAGCCGGAGGTCAAGAGCCTTTGGGCGCATTCGCTGCGTGCCGGCGTGCCGCTCGAAATGGAGCTGTCGCTGCTCGGAAAGGACGGGCGCTACCGTCCATTCCTGACCCGGGTGATCCCGCTCCGGGATGCGGCCTCGATGGTCTATCGCTGGATCGGCACGCACATCGATATCAGCGAGCAGAAGCGGCGCGAGGAGCACATCCGCTTCATCGTCGAGGAGCTTTCACACCGCACCAAGAACCTGCTCGCGGTCGTCATGGCGGTCGCCAACCAGACTGCGCAATATGCCGGGGACGTCAAGCAGTACCGGACGCGCTTTCTGGAGCGGCTGCAGGCGCTGGCGCATTGTCACGATCTGCTGGTCAGGGATAGCTGGCGTGGCGCCTCGCTGCACGATCTGGTGTCGTCGCAGATGCGCCCCTTCGATGAAGCCAATTCAGGGCGCATCGACGTGGATGGCCCGGCGATCATCCTCAAACCTGACGCCGTGCAGCATCTGGGCCTGGCGTTGCATGAGCTCGCGACCAATGCCTCCAAGCACGGGGCGTTGTCGACGCCCGGCGGCGAGGTGGTGATCCGCTGGCACGCGGAGGAAACGGACGACCGCATTCGCTTCTCGTGGTCGGAAAAGGGCGGCCCCGCCGTGACGCCGCCGCAACGGCAAGGTTTCGGCCGCGTCGTGATCGAGCAGATCGTGCCCCGCGCCCTGAACGGCAGCGGCAACCTCGATTTTCACCCGACGGGCGTAAACTGGACGCTCGAATTCCTGCAACAGGCCGATCGATGACCGCCTGGGATATCAGGGGATCAGCGTTCAACGATGATCCCCTGAGCGATATCGATCGGACGGGATGCGGAGTTACGCCGCTGCGGCCTTGCGGCGGACGGGCGCTTTCTTTCCTGTCGCCGCTTCGTTGATGATGCGGACGATCAGCGATCGCGTATCGCGTTTGGCGAACTCATCGGCCATCGATGCGGCCCGCATGCGGTAGCCCGGCTTTTCGAGCACGGTCCGAACCGCCTCGCGCAGGACCCGCGGATCCGGCTGATTGGTCGCCAGATTGATACCGACGCCGGACCACGCGATGCGCGCGTTCACATCGGCCTTGTCCTCGGTCAAACCGGCGCTCACGATCGGAATTCCAAAGCTCATCGCCTGATTGACGCTGCCGTAGCCGCCATTGGTGACGAACACATCCGTCTTTCCAAGGATCCACTCGAACGGCAGGTAGCTGGACACGCGGGCATTGGACGGAATCGGGCCGGGGATCGCATCGACCGGACGACCACCCGTGGTCACCACCACCAGCAGATCCGGCTCGTCCGCAAGGGCCGCCAGTGTCGGCGCGACGAGAAGACCGAAATCGTGATTGGCCACCGTCCCCTGCGTGACCAGCACCACCTTGCGCGTGCCGTCGAGATCACCGGCCCATGGCGGCACCGGCGCCTGGTTCGGAATGATCGGAGGTCTACCCACGAAATGGACCGTGGACGGCAGCTTTCGCGGAAACTCGAAGCTGGGCACCGATAGCTGCAGATAGGCGTCGGCCAGTTCCACAACGGCCTCGAACAGCACTGTCGGCAACGGCCGCGCGCCCAGTTCTGCCAGGAGCTCATTGATCCGGCGCGTTGCCGGCTCGTTGACCACACTGTCATATTCCTTGGCGATGACGGCGTAATTGTCACGCTCTGCCTGGGTGGTTGCGGGCGGAAGTCCAAGGAAGAGCGGTGCGCCATCGTCACGGCTCGAGTGCAGCACCGAAGTCCCGCACAGCACCACCGGAGGCCGATTTGCACGCGAGCCGAGCGCCATCGGAAGCACACCAAAGAACATGTCGTCACCCACGATGACGTCGGGCTGGAGCTCGTGCACGAGCTGCTGCAACCCGGCATGTTGCGCCGGCATGGTATCGACAAAAATGCGCTCCAGGGCGACGCGCAGCCATTGTAGCCCAGGCTCCATATTCTTGAGCTCCGGCACGGCCTCATCGAACTTTCGCAGATCGAGGTCGGCGGCGGCGGGCAGCGAACGGAATCCTGCACCGATGGCCTCAACCCGTGACCGCAGCACGCTGCCGGTCAGGAATGTAACATCGTGTCGCTCGTCGATAAGGCCGCGAGCGACTGCAAGCAGCGGATTGAGATGGCCGGTTGCAGGCGTCGAAGCGATGAGAACTTTCATGTGATCCTCCAGCGTGAACATCGGCGCGGGAGACCATCTCGCCCTGAGAAGGCCCGGCCGGCTCAGGGAGGACTTTGGCGAAGCATCGCTACGCTTCGGCTTCGAACAGCGAGAGAATGGTTACGGCTGAAATGGAGTTTGGCGAGGGCTCTTTCCCCACGGATAGTCCCATCGTGGGGACACCCTCACCCCACCCCTCTCCCGCAAGCGGGAGAGGGAGCGCAGATTCATCGCAGCTCGAAACTCGACCTGATTGGACGGTGCTCTAGCGCCGGCCGTGCTGACCGCTAAGCTTCAGATGGCTTCGCAAGCGGAGCCTCGACTGCCGCGTCATCGTTCGCGGCCGGCCTTCTGGTCCGCAGCAGGCGCAGGACGAACACGAAGAAGGCAGGGACGAAGAAGATCGCAAGAACCGTCGCGGAGATCATGCCGCCGAGAACGCCGGTGCCGATGGCGTTCTGGCTGGCCGCGCTGGCGCCTGATGCGATGGCGAGCGGCACGACGCCGAGCGTGAAGGCGAGCGACGTCATGATGATCGGCCGGAAGCGGACGCGAGCGGCGTCAACCGCAGCGTCAGCCAGCGATCTGCCTTCCGCGTAGTAGTCCTTGGCGAATTCGACGATCAGGATGGCGTTCTTCGCCGACAGGCCGATGATGGCGATCAGCCCGACCTTGAAGTAGAGGTCGTTCGGCATTCCTCGGAGCATCACGGCCAGGACGCAACCGATCACGCCGAGCGGCACGACGAGCATGACCGAGAGCGGGATCGACCAGCTTTCGTAGAGGCCGGCGAGCAGCAGGAAGACGAAGAGGATGCTGAGGCCGAACAGAATTGGCGCCTGCGATCCCGATTTGATCTCTTCCAGCGACTGACCGGTCCATTCGAAGCCGATGCCGTTCGGCAGCTCCGAAGCGAGGCGCTCCATCTCGGCGATCGCCGCGCCCGACGAATTGCCTGGAGCCGGCTCGCCCGCGATGCGCACCGTCGGGTAGCCGTTATATCCGACGATCTGCGGCGATCCCTTCTGCCACTGGGCCATGGCAAACGAGGACAAAGGCACCATGCCGCCGCCCGCATTGCGGACGTTGAGCTTCAGGAGATCCTCCACCCGCAGGCGGCCGTGATCCCGAGCCTGGATGATGACCCGCTGCATGCGGCCGGCGTTCGGAAAGTCGTTGATGTAGGACGATCCGAGGTTGGCTGTGATCGTGTTGTTGATGTCGGCGAAGGTCACGCCGAACGTGTTGGCTTTCTCGCGATCGATAACAAGAAGAACCTGCGCCGCATCCGACAACCCTTCGATGCGAAGGCCCGCGAGCACCGGGCTCTTGCCGGCCTTCTCCATCAGCTCGGCCGCCGCGTCGGTAAGCGCCGCCTGACCCAGGCCATTGCGATCCTGAAGACGGAATGCGAAGCCGCCTGTCGTGCCGAAGCCGTCGATCGGCGGCGGCGAAAGCGCGAAGCTGGTCGCGTCCTTCAGTGCAAACAATTGCCCGTTGGCGCGATCGGCAATCGCCTGGGCGGATTGGCCCGCGCCCCGCTCGCTCCAGTCCTTGAGGGTCACAAACATCAAGGCGGCATTCGAGCCGTTGCCCGAGAAGCTGAAGCCCTGAATGGCCACGATATCGCGCACGGCAGGCTCCGTCTTGAAAATCTCCTCGATCTGCTTGATCGACGCCAGCGTCCGGTTGGCGCTGGCTTCGGGCGGGCCCTGGATGTCAACGACCAGAAAGCCCTGGTCCTCGTTCGGGAGGAAGGCGGTGGGGAGGCTGACGAAGAAGTAACCGAGGCCGATGACCAGGGCGAGATAGATCACCATCATGCGCCCGGCGCGCCGCACGATGCCGCCGGCAGCGCCGGTGTAGCGATCGGTCAATGCTTCGAATTTGCGGTTGAACCAGCCGCCAATCCCCTTCTTCCCATGATGACCATGCTTGATCGGTCTGAGGAAGGTCGCGCAAAGCGCCGGCGTCAGCGACAGCGCCAGAAATGCCGAGAACAGGATCGAAACGACCATGGTCAGGCTGAACTGGCGATAGATGATTCCCGTCGAGCCAGGGAAGAACGCCATCGGGATGAAGACGGAAGAAAGAACGAGCGTGATCCCGAGGATGGCGCCCGTGATCTGTTTCATGGCCTTCCTGGTGGCGTCCTTCGGTGAAAGTCCCTCCTCCGCCATGATGCGCTCGACGTTCTCGACGACGACGATGGCGTCGTCGACAAGGATGCCGATCGCCAGCACCATCGCGAACATGGTCAGGACGTTGATCGAAAAGCCCGCCGCCAGCATGACCGCGCCGGTGCCGAGCAATGCGATCGGCACCACCAGCGTCGGGATCAGCGTGTAGCGGAAGTTCTGCAGGAAGACGAACATCACCACGAAGACGAGCACGACCGCTTCGAGCAGCGTCTCCAGCACTTTCTCGATCGAGGCGGACACGAAGGGACTGGTGTCGTAGGGTACCGAATATTTCACGCCCTGCGGGAAGAACCGCGACAATTCCTCCATCTTCGCCTGCACGGCACGCGACGTCGCGACCGCGTTGCCGGTTGCGGAGAGCTGGACGCCCACAGCGGCGCTCGGCTGGCCGTTCAGGCGACTGGAGAAGTTGTAATTCTCCGCGCCGAGCTCGAGGCGGGCAACATCCTTGAGCCGAACCGTGCTGCCGTCCGGGTTTGCCCGCAGCACGATGTTGCCGAATTCTTTGGTGTTGGCGAGCTGTCCCTTGACGAGAACGGTCGCTGTCAGGTCGGTTGTGACCGGATTCGGCGATGCGCCGATCTGCCCGGCCGCGACCTGGGCGTTCTGCACCATGATCGCACCGTTGATGTCGGCGGCGGTCAGCCCGAGGCCGACCATCTTGTCCGGATCGATCCAGACGCGCATCGCGCGTTGAGCGGCGAACAACTGCGCGCGCCCCACTCCGCGAAGACGGCGCAGTTCGCCAAGCACGTTGCGACTGAAGTAGTCGCCGAGCGCGACTTCATCGAGCTTGCCATCGGTGGACGTGAGCGACACGATCATGAGGAAGCCGGCTGAAGCCTCTTCCACGGTCACGCCCTGCGCGGCCACCGCTGCCGGCAGTCGCGATTGAATTCGCCGCAACCTGTTCTGCACGTCGACGGACGCCTGCTCGATGCTGGTGCCGGCCTCGAAAGATACGTTGATGCTGATCGAGCCTGACGTGTCCGACGTCGATTCGAAATACATCAACCTGGCGGCGCCATTCAGTTCCTCCTCGATCAGGCGCGTGACGCCCTGATAGATTTCCTGCGGCGAAGCCCCCGGATAGGAGGTCGAAATCGTCAGTTGCGGCGGCGCGACCTTGGGGTACTGCGCGACCGGCAAGAGCGGAATCGCGATGACACCGGCAATGCAGATGAACAGGGCAAAGACCCAGGCAAGGACCGGCCGCCTGATGAAAAACTGAGCCATCAGATTACCTCGCCCGGTTGTTCGGCTGGTCGGCGGGGATTCCCGCTTCGCGATCGGCAGGCTTCCACGGCTCGGGGACAACCTTGCCACCGGAGCGGACCTTCTGCACGCCATCGACGACGACGCGTTCCCCCTCCTTCAGGCCGGACTCGACGACCCATTCCGAACCGAGTGCCTGTCCAAGTTCGACGTCGCGCATCTCCGCAATCCCGCCTTCCGATACGAGGTAGACCTGCGCCTTGCCGTCGCGGGCCCGGGTCACGGCACGCTGAGGAATGGTGATGGCGCCCTCGCGAACGGCCTGCGCAATGCGCACGCGAACATACATGCCGGGTAACAGGTCATGTTTCGGGTTCGGAAATTCGGCGCGCAGAGTGACCTGCCCGGTGGTGGAATCGACGCTGGCGCTGGCGAACAGCAACCGCCCCGCTTCCGCATAGAGGCCGCCGTCGTCGAAGACGAGTTCGACCCGGGCCTCTCCCGGCGCCGGGCTGGCGAGCTTGCCCTCCTCAACGGCGCGCTTGAGCGTGAGCAGGTCCTGCGCCGATTGCGTGAAGTCGACATAGACGGAATCCACCTGCTGGATCAGCGCCAGATTCTGCGTTCCGTCGGCGGTGACAAGCGCGCCCTCGGTGACGAGCGCGCCGCCGATGAGGCCGCTGATCGGGGCGCGAACCTCGGTGTAGTCGAGATTGATCTTCGCCTCGGCGAGCGCGGCTTCGGCCAATGCGACGTCGGCATCGGCCTGGGCAAGGGTCGCAGTTGCCGTATCCAGGTTCACGCCGCTGGTGGCGTCGCGCTCGTGAAGGGTCTTCTGGCGCTCGAACTGCTGTTTCGCATTTTGCTGAACGGCCTTCGCACGCCGCAGCGAGGCTTCGGCGCTCGCCACGCGCACCTGGAAGAGCTTCGGATCGATGCGGTAAAGGACGTCGCCTTCCTTGACCGGAGTGCCCTGCGTGAACACGCGCGCCTGAAGGATTCCGGAAACACGCGCGCGAACCTCGGAGATGCGCGTCGCAGCGATGCGGCCCGGAAGCTCGTTCACGACCGGAACGGGATGCGCTTTGAGTTCGATCACGCTGACCGCAGGCGGAGGCAGTTCCGCGCCTTGCTGCGCGGCAACGCCACCGATCGTTAGCGCCAGGAATGCCGCCGCTGCCAGATATGTCCTCACGCGCGGCAGAGCTCTGCTGCTGTACATTTCTTGATTTCCTTGAGTGTCAGCGAATTGTGGGCGGCATCAGCTTTCGTCGGGAAAGGACGTGTAGATCGTCCTGATGCCTGCGAGGATTTCGGATCGCTCGGCTGCGTCCCACTGGTGGAAGCCGAAGAGTTCGGTGCAGTAAAAGCCGGTCAGCGCCAGGTAGGCCATCAGCGCCGCTTTCGGCCGCAGGCCCGCGGCCATCGCGCGCAAGTCCGCCAGGGTCCAGTCGCGCATCTGCTCCTGGATCTTCTCCTCGCTCGACATCGAGGCGCTGATCGCGAGCGCGACCGCCTTGTCCCGATCGTCGGGAATCCGCTCGGCGACCGCGATCCGGCCGAACAGTTCGGGATGCGGCGTGCCGGCGTTCTCCGCCACGGTCTGTTCGATGCGCTCAAGCTCCGCCTTGACGCGGCGGTCGATCAACGCCTCCAGCAGCGCGCTCTTGGACCTATGGTCGTAGACGACCCGCGACTTGCTGACGCCAGCCTCCTGGGCCACCGCATCGATCGAAAGGCCCGCGGCCCCGAGACGGATAACCACCCGCTCCGCAGCATCGAGGATATCGTCGGTCGTGATTTTGCGTGTCCTGGACAATTCGCGCCCCTCATCGGCGATCGATCAAATACGAACGTTCGTGTTTTAATTCAAGTAAAGATTTGCTGATAGCAGGCAATATTGCGAGGCATCGGTTGTCGGATTGGCCGTTGAAAACAACCAACTCACGCACAACAGATTGAAATACTTAAGTATTTTGTGATCGCCCGGTAATTTTCGTACGGGCCGCCAACTTGAGCGGGCGCCGCGAGACCTCGCCCAGCCGGGGCGTGCTCGCGACGTCGTGCGGCGGGTCGAAGTCAGCCCTTTTTCTTTTTGGCCGGCTTAGCCGCCTTGACCGGCTTTGCCGCTGGCGGCTTTTCTTCGGCGGCCTTCTTCATCGATCGCGCATAGCTGTCGGCCACATTCTCCGCCGTGATTTGCAGCCGTCTCGCCGCCGCCGCTGCCGACGCGAGCGTGTTCTTGGCGAGGTGTTTATGGCGCTCCTTGGTCTCCTTGTCCTTGGCCTTGACGGCCATTCCCATCAGACGGCCATGCTGCTTCCTGGCGGCATCAGTGATCGCCTTGGCCTGCTTCTTTGCCATCGACCGAATCAGAACGTCCAAATCCCCTGCCGCCATTTCTCTTCCCTACGCTCAGATCTCGCGCAGCGTGATACACCGGCCTTCCTTTCCGATCAATTTACAGCGCCGGCGGCGCACACCGGATTGCCGAGCGGCCGGAAGCCGAGAAGACTAGAGCGGCCATCGAAGCCTGCTGTTGATCAGCGAGACGGCATCAACGAACAGACGCGCGCGGCTGGCAGCAGCCGCGAACGCGCGCTGCCTCAATATTCGCCGCAAGCTGTAGATTTTGAAAATATTTTGGTGATGAAAACCCTGATGGTCAGCAAGCGAGAAGAGCCCCCTGAACGGCTCGGCCACTCCTCTTTCGGGAATGATCCGAAAATTCAAATGCCTGCGGGCGTTTACAGAAGCGGTAACGGGCTGTCTTCTCAATGCGCGCACGCCCTCGATTTTGACCTGCAAGCGTCCCCATGACTTTGCGCCATCGTAGCGAAGCGGCCACAGCCCCTCACTCGCAGTTCGCGTGAACGCGCATGTCGCGCGGCGTCATGCCGTAGTAATTTCGGAAGGCGCGATAGAATGTTGCAAGGCTATCGAAGCCACAGGCATAGGCGACATCCGCGACGGGCCGTGACGGCGCCATTGCCAGCAACTCGCCCGCTTTGCGCACCCGCAGGGCCGCCAGCGTGCGCGAGAATGAGAGCCCCGTCGGCTCGAACAACACATGAACCTGCCGCAGCGATATTCCGAGTTCTTGCGCGACCTGCGCGGGCGACAAGCCCGGCTGATGCAGATCGCGGACGAGAATGTCACGCGCGGCATAGTAGAAGCCCGAACGCAGCGCCGCGCGGCACTCGGGCATTCCAGGCAAGAGACGGCCCCGCGCGAGCATGGCCAATCTTGCGATATGCGTGATCTCTGCCGAGGCATCGGCGACACCGCGCGGCTCCTGCGTCAAGGCATGAAACAGCGCCGAGAGCGCCCTGAAGAACGGGCTCTTCTGCAACAGCGTCGCGGCGAAAAGGTCATGGGCCGGCGCGCCCAGCAGCACGTCGCGGCCCAGGGGGATCTTCAGCATCAGGAAGTCGAACCCGTCGGAACGCTCCGGTGTCCCCTCGAAGGGAGTGTCGGAATGGTTGATGACGATGTCGCCATCGGCCACGCGATGCCCCCGCCCCCGGCCGACATCCATCCAGCCGGCCCCGCGCGTCTGCCACGCAATGCACAGGCTGTCGGCCGGCATGCGCGCGATATCGCCGCTGGTCCGGCTGACCCGATAGGACGAGGCATGCATCCGCGAGACGATCGCGCCTCCGATATCGATCGCGGAAAACCGCCCCTGAAAGTCGGCGCGGCGCTCGGTCGGCAGTTCAATCGTGACACCGAACAGGCTCTTTCCTCGCACCTCGCGCCAATGATCGAAACGATGCTCGGGGTCGACGTCGTCGGTGGTAAAGCTGAGCACAGGGGTCTCATCCAAGAGGAATGAAAAGCGTCTTTGTCGCAAAACGGGGCGAGGTCGGTGTGCCGGTACCCAGGGGGCCCCGAACCGATCCCAATACTTTCCGGAACACCGCCTCTCCCCGCCCCACCCGCCAGCGCGTGGCCCCACGGCAGCCGAAAAGGCGGGAGCGCATTCGTCCCATGATGGCGGCCAGGTGTCCTGATGCGGCGCCCGTGGCGTTCTGAAGTTTTTCTGATATTTTCTGAATGAGCCGCCACAGCACGGATTTTCCGACATTTCCGGCGGCTTGGGGCAGTTTCGGGGAACCGGGGGCTGGGTGTTTTGTTTTGCCGGATTTGAGCTCGATCGGGAGCGCGCCGAGTTGCGCGGTCCGGATGGCGGGGCGGTCAGGCTCAGGCCGAAAGCGCTTGAGATGCTGCAGCTATTCGCCGCCAATGCGGGCCGGGTACTGAGCAAGGAAGAGCTGATGGAGGCGGTCTGGCCGAACGTCCATGTCGGCGAAGACAGCCTGTTCCAATGCATCCGCGAGATTCGCACCGCGCTGGGCGATGACCGGCGGCAGACGATCAAACTCGTGTCCGGCCGCGGCTACCTGTTCGCAGCCGAAGTGTCGATTAAGCCGCCAGCACCTGCCGTTGCCGTGCAGGCAAACGCCGAGCCAATTGCAAGCGCTGAACCCGCGACCGAGATTACAACACCGCGGCGGCTATTCGGCCTGCGCCGGCCGGTGGCTGCCGCCGCCGCAGCAGCCCTCTGCGTGATCTTCGGGTTTGCGGTGGCCGCTCCGACCTTCCGTCCCGATCTCATGTTCAAGCGGTCGCCGCCGACCATTGCGCTAACCCCGATCGTCGATGCGAGCAACGACCCCCGAGGGCCCGGCACGGCGGCGGCTGTAACCGACCGCCTGACCGACGGTCTGGCCAGGATCGACAATATCCGCGTGGTCGCACCGCGGCAGGTCGCGGCGGCAACGGCGCCCGCATCCACGCCCTCGGCACAGTCAGATTTCGTGCTGAATGGCGAACTGGAGAAAGGTCCGCAATCCTGGATCTTGCGGGCGCGCATGATCCAGACCGCCACCGGCGAAGTCCAGGCGGTCGTTACGGTTTCGGTCGACGCCACCGAATCGGACATGCAGTTGCAGCAATCGCGGCTGGCCGCGGGAGCAGGTCATGCGCTGGCACGGCGCCTTAACGCGCTTCTGGAATCCGGCGCCCATCCGGCGGCAGCCGGCGACGCCAAAGTTGCGATCGAGCAAGCCACAGCCTCGATCAATCGAACGACGCGCGAACGTTTTGCCACAGCGCAGACGATGCTGGAAAAAGCGCTTGCCGCCGAGCCCGACAATACCGAGCTGCAGATCGCGCTGGCCGCCCTTCAATTGCGCGGGATTCAGATGACGTGGTACGCGCCGGCCGAACGTTCGTCGGCGGAGCGCAACGCCGGAGCGCTGCTGGAGCGCGCGCGACAGACGACGCCACGTTACATTCCGGTGCTGGAAGCCTATTGCCGCTTCCTGACCGCGACCAACGAGTTCGTTGAAGGTCTGGTGGCCTGCGCGAAAGCATTGAGTTTTGATCCGTGGAACGGGTTGGTTCTCTACCACATCGGCCTGGCGCAGCTTCAATTGGGGCGCTTCGAGGACGCGCTGGCAACATTCAAGCAGGCCGATCGCTTCGACACGCCGGAAGTTTCGCGCTGGACCTGGATGCTCGGGGCGGGATGGACCGCCCTGCTCATGGGCAGCAACGAGGAAGCGGTGTCCTGGCTGCAGCGGTCGATCGCCATCACGCCGGCGTCGGGACGCCCCTATATGCTGCTGGCCGTGGCCTATCAGCGCCTGGGCCAGCCGGACGAGGCAAGGACGGCGATGGCAAAGGCCATGGCGTTGCGGCCCGATTCGACGGCCCTCAATATCTCGCTGCCAACGCGCAATGCCAGCCCGGCTTTTCTCGCGGCGGGCGAGCAGTCCATGCAGACGCTGCTCGAGCTCGGATTGCCGGAACGCTGACGATAACAACCTCGCTCAAAGCGTTGTCGTCAGTGTCTTTTGCGGCTGGCCCCGACCTGTCACGTACCAGCCTCACAGGGCCCCGGACGCATCCATCTGCTTGGTCAGCTTGCTTCGCTCCTCCGTGGTCAGCTCACCTGCCTGCTCGGCCGCACCCGGGCCGTTCCCAAGGACCCGAAGCATACCGTTCGGATCATACTGTCCGCTCTGACGCCCAGGACGTCGTCGTTCGTCACGCGGCTGATCGCCTTCATCCTGCGGGCCGCCAAAACCGATGAACTCGACGATGATGACCGACGGCTGCGCGTCGGCAGGACCCTGCCGCGGGATCGCGGCCTGTTGCGCCGCGGCGCCCGCGGTGCTGTTCGCCGCGAGCGCATTGCTCACATTCGGCGCCTCGATGATGGGAACACCGGTGACGGTCCCTTGCGCCTGGATGTTGCCGGCATTGATGATCTGCAGCGCAGCCAGATTGACATTGTTGGCGCGGATGCCGGCTTCGCCCGCATCGATGGTGCCGAGCGGAGCAACCAGATTGACGTCGCTTGGCGGTACGTCCGGGAGAGACCTGATGGCGGCAATGCCCGCGCCGCTCGACGGCATCGGCGGAGAGATGGTCACGTTGCCGTAGCGGTCATAGCTGCGGAGCGGCGGCGTGAAGATCTGCGTCGTCTTGGAGCCGCGGCCGGCATTGATATCGCCTTCCGCCGACCAGATCAGGATATCGCCGCCGTATGTGGTCATGACGCGGGAGAGGCCCAACAGGACGCTGCCCTTTGAATACATCTGGATAGCGCTGTCGGCGCCCATCGTGATCAGACCGGCATTGGGGCCGGGAGCGATGCCTTCGACGCCGACCAGTGTCTGTCCGCCGGGCGTCAAGGTCTGGATCGCGCCGCCGAGTTCAGTGCGGATACCCGCATCCCGCAGGATCTGTGGCCCGGTCGGATTGTCCGGATTGGGCGTGAGCGAGCTGAACATCGTGATGTCGCCGTGATAGGCGATCGGCCGGCCTGCGGCGTCGTTGCCCGGAAACAGCGTGGCGATGGCCTCGCGGCCACGCACGTAGCTGCCGGCACGGCGACTGTCCTGATCGTTGTACTCCTTCCCGCTGATATCTAGCTCGGCGTAATAGACCTGCCGGACGAACACGCCTTGCTGTTCGGCAGGCAGCGCCACGAAGAACGCGAGCGCCTCCTCCTTGGTGCCGGTGAAGACATATTGCTTGCCATTGGCGACATAGGGGTGCTCGGGCGAGAACCGCTTCGTGAGCCAGGTGAACAGGTCGTCTTCATAGGTCTTGGCCACCTTGCCGGGCTGGTCGGCAAGCGGCCGCGCAGGATCGGCGAGATTTGCTGAGTCAAAATAGCGCTCGGCGAACCCGGAATAGTTCGGCCCGCTTGTGCCGACGCCCGCAGTGACCGTGATTCCGGCGCCGCCGCTGCGATTCTCCGCCGCCAGCGGATCGACGTCCGGAAGCATGCCGATGCTCACCAGCAGACCCTTGTCGGCCTGGTACACGTTGCGGCCGGCGGTGATGTCGAACTGTCCGGGTCCGGCGATGCCGTACTTGGCGTAATAGATGTCGCGGCCGGCCGAAATTACCGAAATATCGGTTTCATGGTTGTGCAGGATCAGACTGCCGGACGAGCGATCATTGGCTGCGTCGATGATGTCGCGGCCCGCCATGATGCGCACCGGCTTTGCCGCGACGTAGTATTTCGCGGACGAGACGTCATACGGATTAACCGTCGAAATTCCTCCGGTGGTGAGGCCAATAATGTCGCCATTTGCCGCATAGAAGCGCACGGGCTCGGGATCGGCGGCGTGCAATGTCGCGGTCGGCGTGTCCGCGATCGGCGTATCGAGAAAGAACGTGAATGGGCTGAGACTCCCAAAGGCGCCAGCGGTCAGTAGCGCCGGGGTGACGTTTGTGATCGGCTGGCCGGTGATGGGATCCGGTATCGGCTGACCAGGTGCGCCGGCGTAGAACGCCGGCTTGAATGGATTCGCAATCGAATTGGCATCGGCCCTGGCGCCGGAGATGCTGACGGAGAAGCCATTCGCGTAGATCGAGCCGCGTGCCAGCAATTCGAGCTGGCCAACCGGCGACGGCGCTAGTTCGAAACCCCGCAATGCGCCGTAGGCCGAAACTTCACCGGGAAGAAGGATATCGCCGCTCGCGGCAACAGCGCGGAAGGTCGGCGGGGCGTAGGTCGGATCCCAATTATATGCATTGCCAGTAAGGGGCGGTTGATAGTCGAACATCGGCATCAGATTGCCACCTGCCGCGAACAGGTCGATCGAGGTGGTCGGACGCCAGAGCGAGAACCACGAATTGCCGCCATGATCGTAGGGAATCTGCGTGCCATCCGCGGCGGTGTAGAGGAAAGGCGTGGTGTTTTGGACAGGTAGACGGCCGGGATCGGCGGTGCCGGCCAGAGCCAGATCGCCGCGGGTGGTCAGCGTCGCCGCCGCATCGCCAAGGACGACGAACAATCCGTCACTGTATCGCGTCTGGTAGGCGACCAGCGGATCGGGGGCGCGCGGATCCACGGTACTGGCCTCATACACAGGTGCGAGCGTGCCGATCGCGCCAGCCGCCAGATCAAGCCGCCCGCGCAGATTCGTCAGCGTGGCACCCGGTCCGTTGAAGGACATGCCGCCGTGCAGTGTGCCGCCGATCTTGATGGTCAGGTCGCCTCCGCCGGTGAGATCCAGCGTTCCGCCGGTGACCCGATCACCATCCATGGTGACGGATGTCACGCGTCCGGTTCCCCCGATCGCCACGTCGAGCGCCGTATTCGGCGGATAAAGACTCGTCAGGGCACCGATATCGCCAGCGGCTGAAACGGTCACGTTACCGCCGCCAAGTGCGCCGAGGCCGCTGAAGCCGGTCAGCGTCCCCAACGTCTGGCTGCCATCGTTCGGGTTGACGCCGTTGGAGTAGAGTCCGAAGTTGATCCACCAGGCCGTCGCCTGGCCGGCGATGTCCCCGCCCTGCCGCCACAGCCAGTTGCCAACCGCATTGCTGGTGCCGAAGCTCAGGCCGGAAATATTGCCGCCGGCCGAGAGCAGCACGTTGCCGCCGTGATCTGGATAATAGGCCTGATAGAGCGTCCCGTCGGGCAGCGTTTTGCCATCGGCGCCGCGCGGAAGCTGGTATTTCGGATCGACCGCAGCAGCCTGAGTGCCGGCGGTGTAGACGCCATAGAGTGAGTATTGCGTGTAGTTGCCCCCCGCCAGCAATTCGAGATCACCCGTGCCGGTGCGCAGCACGCTGAAAATCGGCGACCCGACCCTGAAACCTGGACCGCATATTTCAGGAGCATAGCTGCACCAGAAGACAGGATCGTCGCTGGGATCGACTCCCTGCGAGTTGCCCGGGAGAATGACGAGCCCGACAGCTCCCGAGTAATGGGTGTCGGCCAGGTTGATGTCTCCGCTGCGGCCCGGCTTCAACGTGCGGGTGTCAGCCGACCTGAGATCGGCACCGGCTGCGAGCCGCATTGACCACGACAGTGATCCTGCGGAAAGCATGGGAGCGCTCCCCCAGACTTTACCCTGGCCTCCATCCGCTCCAGGCGCGCGCAGCGGGACAAATGGGTTGATGACGCGCTCGCCGCTTGGGTCGATCGTGACAAAACCGCCTTCGGAAATCTGAAGCAGTCCCAGAAGGACTGAGCCGGCGGGAATGGTTGTATCCTGCGCGACTTTGATGGGAGTGATTTCAGTCAAGAACACACCCAAAGGAGCGCCTGCTGGCCAGAGCATCGCCTGGATTAGCACGACAACCGGCAGGAGAGTGCCGGCACTCAGTATTGTCCCGGCCGGAAGCTCGGTGCCGCCAGGGATGACCTGTCCTTTGGTAAAAGTCTGGCCGTCCGGGAGCCGAATCGTGGCTCTTGCAACAACGCCGCCAGCAGGAACGGTGACTGAATCGGCGAGCGTGACCTCCGTCGGGATCACCGCGCCCGCGACCACGGTCATGTTACCGAGCGGAATGGCGAAGTTCAGGGAATCGACGCCGCCGAGCATCGTCCCCGCCGCGATGGTCACGCTGACAGGGAGCTTGAGGTCGACACTGTTCGCATCCGTTCCCTGATAGCCCGGCCTCGTGAGATACCAGCCATTGTCGCCGTCGGGCGTTGCCACCGGCTTGCCGAAGCCGTCGGTGACGCTGCCGTAGATGTTGAGATCGCCGCCGGCGCGGATGACAATCGAGCCCGGCTCGCCTGCCCCATAGGTCGGCGACATCGGATTGCGATCCGCATTGGAGCCGTAGCGGTATCCGGCAAGCTCGATATCGCCCTGCACCGTCAGGTCGCCATCGTCGGTCGCGCTTCTGATCTCGACGCCGGGTCGCGGATGGAAGGCGTTTCCATACGCCTTGAGACCGGCGATCTTCGACTGCAGCGCGCCATTCAGCCAGGCCGCATCAATGAATGCGGTGCTGTCGGCATCGATGCCGTCAAGATAGTCCTGGGTGATGATCTGGTTCGGACGACCGCTGGCAGTGGGGTTGGGATCGAGAGGCGCATCGTTGTAGCTGCGGAATCCGTTCAGCGCGATGCTTTGCGCGCCGCGAATATCAAGCGGCCCTGCCGCGGAGACGGCAATGTCGTTGGCGCCGTCGCCCGTACCGTTCACGCCGCCGCGACGCGGCGCGTTCAAGATGATGCCGCCGCGCGCGACGGTGTCCGCCGACCGCACATCGATCGAGGCGCCGGCCGCAAGATCAAGAGTGCCCTGTTTTGTCGTCAACTCGACAACGGCGCGGTTGGCCGCTTCGATCGGCTGGCCGTAGCTGTCGACGCGCAGCACCGTGCCATGCGCGTCGAGCATCGATCCCGGTGCCAGGGTCAGGTTGTCGCGTGCGGAAAGCCTGATGGAGCCGACCTCAGCGCCACTGGCATCGATGCGGCCCACCACGGTAAGGCTGCCGCCGTCGACCGAGACGGTGACCTCGCGCGCCTTCACCTCGTTGCCGATGGTGAGATCGCCCTGCTTGAGCACGAAGCTGCGCGCGCCGATGACACCGCTCTCGGTCAGGCGCTGGTTGAGACCGACGAAGTCAGCCAACGTCTGGGCGCGAATGCCGATGCCGCCTTGATCGTACGGAACGATCGCGCCCCCGCCCGCGTCATGGCCGCCGCTGCCGCCGCCCCTGATCAGGCCGGCCAGATCCACCCGCCCCGCCCCGGCGCCCAGCGCCTCCACCGTCACGGTGCCGGCATCGTTGTTCGCGGCCGAGATATCGATCGTCGACCCCACCTGCTGGACCACGTTGCCTTCCGTGCTGGTCAGGATCACGTCGCCGCCCCAGCTGTAGCGGGTCTGATCGATCAGCTGCACGGCACGGCCGGCGAGGTCGAGCTTCGATCCCGAGGCGAGCACGATGTCGCCGGTCGCATTCATGGTCAGCCGTCCGCTCGGCAGGCCGATGGTGGTGTCGAACTGCGTGATGCTCGCCGCGTTCAAGCGGATTTCGGCGCCGAGCGCATCCGTCGTGACCACAGCGGCGCCCGCCGGCGCGCGCATGGTGAGCGCGCCGCCCGCCGTGATGGTGGTGACGGAGCCGGCCTCACCTGTCAGTAGCGGCGTGATCAGGTTGAGGGCACCACCGCTATAGGCATAGCCCTTGCGTTCAACATAATCGCCCTGCGCCTGGTAGACCGATAGCGAGCCTTTGCCATTGGCGGTGATGCGATCGCTGGCGGCAAGATTGACGGTCGAGAAGCCGAGCGCCAGACGATCGAGCGTCGTGTCCTTGCGCTGTCGCTCCGTATCGCTGTAGCCGAATACAATGCGTTCGGCGTTGATGTTCAGCGCACCGCTGCCGGTGCCGGGACCATTTTGCACCACGGGGCCGGGAGGCAAGCTGCCATATTGGTCCAGCGGAGCGACAACATTGCCGATCACGCCGTTCCAGTAGAGTGTACCGGTGGTGATCGTCGCGACCTCGCCCGCCTCACCATACCCGTAGATGGCGGGTGTGTTCAGCACGAGCTGATCCAGAGAAGATTTTCCGGTTACCGGGTCGATGGTGTTGAGGCTCACCGTTCCAAAGAAATTGATCGAATTGGCGGCCCCCAATGTCAGACGCTCGAGTTTCGGCGCACCGAGACTGGGATCGCCGGCCAGCAACATGTTCAGCACACTCTGATTCAGCAGAAAGCCGGTGGGAACGTTGGCATCAGCCAACGCGGCGGTCTCACCGATATTGATGGTAGGCACCGCGAGGGACAGGTACTTCGCGCCCAACCTGAAATTCGTGCCGAATTTCACCTCGCCTGGAGTCAGGAACGTAATTGTGCCGTCGGAGACGATGCGTGCGTCGCTGGAGCACGAACCGCTCGGACAAGCGCCGATTGTGATTCCGCCTGTCGCTGTCCCGCCACTCGCCGGAGGCAGGAAGTTGAGCCATCCGTTCGAGACTGCGACCATGGTGCCTGGGCTCGAATAGAGCAGGCCGTCGGATGAATCGAATGGCGGCTTGCCCATCCCGATGGTTTCGATCCGCGCACCAGCCTCGATATTGATCCGGCCACCATCGACGTCATCATATGGATTGTAGTCGGCGGCGATGAGGAATATTTCGGGCGCGCGCAGATAGGCGTCGGCGCGCACATTGATGATTTCCGTGCTGCCGCGGAAGTTTACGATCGACGAGGATCCACCGATCAACCACCTGCTGCCGCCGATCCAGAGCCGCCCCGCGTTGAGCGCATTAAGCTCGGACGCGCGCACCGAAACGCCATCAAATCCCGGCGTTGGCGCGGCGCCGAAAATCTCCAGCGGCGGACGCGTACCATCCGCAGAGGTGACGTCAACGGTCGCCGTCCCCCCTATTCCGCCTTCGGCGGGCTGAAACAGGGCGGTGCCGGCGAAGGTCAGCGCTTCGCTGGCCCCGGCAGCGAGCAGCAGGTTGAGGGTCTTGGCGTCCGCCGGCAATGCCGGACGGGTCTGGCTGAGCGTCGCCGCCTTCTGGATCGCGAAGTCGCTGTAACTCATCTCATTGTATTGCGCATATTTGCGCACCGTCGTGCCGGGCATGATGATCGCCCGGACAGCAAGCGACGACTGGATCGACGTGTTGGCAATGCTGGTATTGGCATCCACGACATAGGAGCCATAGGAGCCGGGCTCTGTCTTGATCGCGCCGGAGAGCGGGGCCTTTGATGTGCCGCCGAGTTCGACACGGAAGGCGCCGGGCAACAGCGCATACTGCGAGGGCAGCAGGGTATAGGTGCCGGCGGGCAGGCCCGGAACGCCGGCCGGTATCGTGATCTGCTGGCCCGTGACCGGTGCAGCCCGACTGCTGGGATCGCTCGGCGCGTAGCTGCTCGCATAGCCGGGCATGATGGCATAGACAGCATTGCCGGAGGCGCTGAAGGAATTTGCCGGATTGGCGTTCGCCAAGGCCGTGGTCAGGATGTCGACCGAACCGCCGCGGCCAGAGATGAACGCCGAGCCCGCAAGTTCGCCGCCGCCCGAGAGGTCGAGCGTCGCGCCCGGGTGCCCGACGACGGATTGCGCGTTGAACGTGATACTGCCGCCGACCGGCGTATTGATCCCGCCATACGAAAATTCGCCGCCGTTGTACTTGTAGCTCACGCCGTCCGTCGTGCCGCCAAAAGGAAGCAGCAGCCCGGCGGCGCTCACCGATGTGATGCTTCCAGGAAGCAGGTTTACTGCGCCGGTCGTGCTAATGGTGCCGAAGCTGTTGCTGTCGGCACCAAGGACGATGTCGCCGAGCGGCGCGCGGATGACGCCACCCTGGTCGATAACGGTGGCATAGAGCGACAAGCTGCCGAAGGCCGAGAACGGCGTCTGCGGCAATGCATCGTCGATGCGTTTGATCGAGAGTCTGGCGTCGGGCAGCGAAGGATCGAAAGCAGCGTAGACCTCGGCCTGGGCGCCAGTAGTTGGATAGAGCTGGGCCGCCGTGAGCGTGAGGTTGCCGGGCGTCCGCAGTGTCGTACGCGTCCCTGAGGGGAAGGTGCTGGTCTGCGCAGTATTGCGCACAAACCGAATGTCGCCACGGCTGGTGAGATCGATGTCCCTGAAACCAGCCATGTCGTACAACACCTGCGCGCCGCTGTTCGACTCGATTTTACCGCTCGCCCCGAACTGGACGTAGTTCTGGATGTCGATCAAATCGGCCGAGACCGTGAGCTTTGCGGTCGTTGCCTGCGAGGAGGGTGACGATATGGAAAAGCTGGACCCGGGCAGACCGGTCGTAAAAGCATACCCGCGCAGTAGAACGTAGGGGGCCGTCAGCGCCACGCTGCTGGCGGTGTCGCTGCTCGTCAGCACGCCTCGGTCGAAAACGATGCTGCGTCCCAGATTGAGCGATACTGGACCGTCGAACACGAATGCGGTCGATGACCACAGGGAAAGACTGTCGAAACCGCCGGCCTCGACCTGTTTGGCGCTGATCCGCGCCACCCCATAGCCCAGCGTAGGATCGGCTTCTCCAGGCTTGAGATCGGCGCGCATGCCGCTCGGCACGTAGTCCTGAGTGATGATCAGACGACGCGGTACGAGTTGGACATCCGGCGGGTCCCAATCGGCCCCCGCCGGCTTTTCACCGAGCAACAGCGACAGTGTGCCGCCGGAGGCGCCCGCTCCGCCCGTCGCCGCACGCACCGTGCCGTCCAGAAAGATTCCGTGCCGGGACGCGAGCGCGATGCTGCCGCCATTGCTCGCCACCGCGGTCGGGGCACCTCCGACCGCGCCGTATGGTGCGATCACCGCACTCGCACCGGAAGCATCGAGCACGGCTCCCGGCCGGACCACGACGAAACCATTGTTATCGACTTGACCGTTGGAGTCGAACCTGACGCCGACGGCAATCGAACCGCCGTCGGAAACGACACCATAGGGCCGGCCCTGGCGATCCACGGCCGTCACCGACCGCCCCGCCACATCGAGAACAGCGTTGTCGCCGATCCAGATCGACTGGCCCGGGATGCCGGTCTGAGACTGCAAGGTGAGATCGATCGTGATCGCGCCGCCCGGCGCCAAGATCATGCCGTCCACGGTGACCTGGCCCGTGCTCGCGATGCTGACCGACTGGCCCGGATCCACACGCAAGGCCGCACCCGTGTCGATCAGGATCCCGGATTCGCTCGCCGTGTTGGGATCCGTGGTCAGCTTGAGGCTGGCGCCGGCGCGCTGCGTAAGCTGCCCAGTGCTGACATTTTCCTGGTAGAGCGGCGGTGTCCAGACTTCGAGCGCGGTGGCCGGGTCACTGCCGGTCGGCACCGTATAGCTTGCCGCGGTCGTCCGGTAGACCGGCATCGTCACATCGACCTGGGTATTCTTGCTGACCACGACGCCGACCTGGCTCGAAATGTCGTAATTCGAAAACCCGCTCTTGAAGATGCCGGGGTCGAGATTGAGCGGTGGCTTGATGGCAACGGTCTGCGCGAGGACGGTTCCGGCGGGAATCCGCGTCCCTGTCGGCACGCTCAACTCCTTTGCAGCAGTAGATCCTGCTGCATAAGTCACAGTGGTCGGCGTGACGGCCAATCCATTTGGAAAGGCGTCGGCCGGAACAACATAGCCCGCGGTGAGGTCCCCGGCTGATCCCAGCAGTTGCGTGCCCGCGGGTACCTGGGTGCCCGGAGAGTAATAAGTGAAGTTACTGTCGTATACGTAGGCCAGGCTGTCAGGCACCTGCCAATTTGCGCCGACGGTTACGCCCCTGGAGAAGTCGGGCATCAGATCCATTTGCAGCGCTTCGCCAGGAAGCGCCTTCCTGACAGTCATGCTGTAAGTGAACGGGATCTGCGTCCCCGCCGGAATGACCAGGGCGGAATCCAGAAACAGAACTGTCGTCGTAGCCTGTCCGGCGGGGAGCAAACCATCCGCGAGCAACGGCAGGTCGGAAATATTGATGGCGCTGCCGCTGCTGATGGTCAGCGTGCCGCCCTTTGTCATTCCGTACGATCGAACGGTGCCTTCGAGCACCAGCGGATCGCCTGGAAGAAGATCGAACCCGTTCGCCACATCCGCGATCAGGGTGATATTTCCACCCTTGCCGCCCGTGATCTTGCCATTGATGAGGATGGCGCCGCCGGAAGACGCATCGATCAGGCTGCCCGCGGAGAGCTTCACGGATTGGGGCGAGTTCAGCGAGACATTGCCGCCGTCGACAAAAGCGAGACCGGACAGATTGCCGCGATCAAGGAGTGCATTGGTCCACAGCCCGCGCGTATCGATCACGGCGCCCGGGTTCAGCCGCACGCCCAGCATGCCGTCGATGGTCGGCAGCGTCCCGGTGCCGACGTCGACGACATTGCTGAAGGACACATTGCCGCTGCGCACGGTGACGGTGCTGTTGACATCGATAACCGGTGCGGCAGCGGTGATCTGACCGCCCGGCGCCAGTGTCAGCGGAGCGTCGATGGCGACATGCCCGCCGGTCGTCACCGTCAAGCCGCCCAATCCGAAGCTGTTGAGCTGCCTGGTATCGAACCACGCGGTATTGGCGCGGTCCTCAGGCACCGACGCGTTCGGCGACAGCGCGTTCGCGAGCGAGGGAACATGATCGTCAAATTTGACATCGGTGACAAAACCGAGCGGCGCGCCTGGGCTCTGGCCAGGCTTGCCGTAATCCCCAAGCGCGAGCGTTCCCGCTTGCGCTACCGTGTTCTGGCCCAGCTTGTAGCCGTCGGTGGCGCCGGAAGGCCGCTTCCCGCTTTGGCGCTCACCCTTGACGATGTCAGCGAGGATGGTGCCTTCGAAGATCGACGTCGGCGTCGAAAGAATGAGCTGGCCGGCGTCGCGGCCGACCGTATAGCCACCCTCCCAGCGCTGGCTCACGCGTCCCCTGCCGAACGGTGATGCCCAAATCTCGGTCAGCGCATCGTCAACCTTGTCTTGGATATAATGCTTGCGCACAAAGCTCCCGCCGAGCGCCGTGAACTGCATATCGGCGCGTGCATTGTTGATGTTGTAGGTCCGGCCGTCCGCACCGACGAAATTGCTGGTCTTGATATAGCCGCCCTCATAAGTGACGGAGCCGCCGGAGATGTTGAAGATCGAGCCCGGCTGCGCGACGACGTCCCGTGCCGACAAGGTGATGGTGCCGCCGACGGCAGTCCATTCGCCAATCTTGTGCGCGGTATTGCCGAGATAACCGGAAACCTCCAGCAGTCCCCCGGGTGTGTAGTAGCGGTCCGATGCATAACCGCCGGTTCCGGCGGGCACCAGGACGAGATCGCGCAGATCGATCCAGACATCCGCGTTCTTCAGATAGTTCTGATCCCGATTGGCCGGACTGTCGCGCAGTTCGTTGCCCTGGATATTGACCTCGATGTTGTTGGCCGACATCGGCAGCAGCACACCGCGGGTACCGGAGACATCGATGGTGGCGCCGCTTCCGGTAAGGACGCGACCGATCGCCGAAACCGCCACCTGCCCGCCCTGGGCCTGCGTGATCGAGCCGCCTCTGAAGACCACGTCGCCGCCGGTCACGATCTCGATATGCGACTGGTCCAGGCGATCCGGCAGCTTGGAGAGATTGTCGAACTGCGGATCATAGCCGACAGGGCGCACTGCCGTGACGAACGCATCGCGTTGGCTGTTGAGCGCGGTCGCGTCGCTGTCGAGCTCGGGCAGGATGGTGGTCAGGCTGTGGGCACCGAGCGTGACGCTCCCGTTGGTATCGGAGACGGCGTTCAGAAGATGAATCGTGCCGCGCGTGTTGACGGAGGTGGTCGACACGAGGGCGCCGTCTTGCACGATGGCGCGCCCGGCAAGCGTGATGTCGCCCTGCTGGCTGTAGATCAAGCCGGAATTGGTGGCCGCGCCACTGAGACTGTCCGCACGCAAGAGCGGCACAATCTCATGGCCGCGCGTCGTCGAAGCCTGGTTGGCGGCGGTGCCATAGCCCGCGCGCAGGAGAAAATCGTCGCCTGCCCCCAGTATCACCTGTCCCTGCGGCGACGAGATCCGGCCGGCATTCTCCACAGCCGCACCCAATAGCAGCACGAAGCCGCCGCCGGTCGTGTTCTTGGCTGGCGGCTTGGTCTCGATGAGAGCGCCGGGCTCGACCTTCACCTCACCGCCCGCATCCGTGAAGCTCGAGTAATAGGTGCCGTTCTCGTAGCGCGAATAGATGCCGTTGTTGAGGAATTGCTCGTTCGAGAGCTTCGCCGTCGACGCAACCAGCGCACCGACATTCACCTGGGACGTTCCGCCGAAGATGATGCCGTTCTGGTTGATGACGTAGACCGAGCCGTCGGCCTTGATGCTGCCGAGAATCTGGCTCGGCCTGGCATCCGCGCCGAGCACACGGTTCAGCGCGACCCAATTGCGGTTGCCCTGCTGGTCGAAACGAAGGTCTGTTCTGGCGCCGACGTTGAAGGTATCCCAGCTCAGGATCGCCTTCTGCTCGCGTTGCCTGATGTCGACGTTGACGCGATCACCATCCGTACGCTCGGTCGGGAGGTCGGCTCCCTTCCAAAGGTTCTGGTTCACGCTCCCATTGGGGCCGATAACCCCGCTGCCAATCTGCAGACCGCCCGGCCTGAGCCCGTTGGGAACAACATTCGCCTGCTGCGCTGCCCGGGCGGCATCGCGCGCGGCTTGCTGGACCGCCTGCTGCGCCTGGATCGCAAGCGTCGCGCGTCGCAGCGAATCGTTCGCTGCCATGGCAGCGCGCGCCGCCTCCTCTGCGGCTGACTGCGCCGCTGCGACCGCCGCAGCCGACGCTGTCGGCGCGGATCCGCCCAAGGGGCGGGCCATTGCCTCGGACGCAGACAGAAACAGCGCCGCAGCGCTCACGCCCGCAAGGAGGATGGAGCGGCGCCGATCCCGATGCGCGGTGGTGGTGGAACTGACATCACTTTGCACCGGCATCGAAGGCTCCTACGGACAAGGCTGCGCTTCCAGCGTCGCAGCGGTATGTCGCAGCGACGCCAGAACTGAAATTGCTCTCACCGTAAAGACAGGTTCTGCGGCGACGTTGAGCACGCTCGCTCGAACTTTTTTTGTGGGGCTCTTGGGTGGCGCAGCCGAAGCTCAGCTAAGGACCACGATTCCGCCGGGGAACCGCTGAAGCTTCGCGTTAAACGCGTACTCGAGCTGCTCCAGCACCATGTTCATCTGATCGATACGAAAACGACCGCTGAGCTGCTTCTGCCCGAGCGTTTGGTTCATCAAGATGATCCTGCCGGGCCGGTATCGGTTGATTTCCTCGATCGCCTCGACGAGCGGGGTCCCGCGAAACTCGACGATGCCCCGCTGCCATTCCGATGCAACAACCGGATCGATTGCGACGATAGGGCTCAGTCCTCTCGAACCGTACTGGACGCGCTCTCCAGCCTTGAGAGCGGCGACCTCAGCCCCATGCTGAATCCGCGCGGCGCCCTCGAAACAGGTGACGCTGACCGAGGCCTGTTCGCTGCCTTTGGTGTAACGAACATCGAACTTTCCAGCGTTCGCGACGGTCTCACCGCCTGCCGCAAAAACCCCCAATGATCGCTTTGCCCGTGCTGGAACAACGAAGGAGGCCTCTCCCAGGATCAGCTCAATACGATCCATCGCGCCGGCTGCGGATCGAATTGCCAGGCTGGTCTGTGTGTTGAGGTTGATGGCGATGTCGCCTGCGAACGTCACGCTGCTCTGTTCGCCGGTGCTGGTGTGGTAGTCGGCCTTTAGTTCGGCCAAGGAGGGCCAGAGCCCAAGTGGCGGGCTCACAGCGCCGTACGCTGTTGCCGCGGCGATCGCGGCCACACCGCCGCCCACCACAAGGCGCCGGCTGACTGTCTTGCGCTGTTGGCGGAGAGCATCGAGTTCGGCGAAGATATCATGATCGACGCCTTGCAGCATACGCGCAGCCGCGCCCGCGCTGCTCCACGCCCGACTGGCCTCGACAAAGGCGGCCTCACGCGCAGGGCTTTGCGCACGCCATCGCGCCAATGCGTCCACGTCCTCACGCGTCGCTTCGCCGGACGCAAGCTTCTGCACCCACGCGATGGCCTCATCCTCGATGACATTCAGGCCGGAGCCCGAATGACGGGCTTTGCTCATACCAGCTGCGCGTCCCTTAGTATCGACATCGTCGTAGCCGCTTTCCAAGCCGCGGACGACCTCATTCTTAAGACGCTTCTCGGATGGCAAATGCGCACACCTAGCCCTTCATTTCCTTGAGGCGCTCGACAAACGCCTTGTGAGCCAGGAGAAGTTCCTTCGCCACCAGCCGCCGTGACACGCCAAGGCGGTCGGCGATCACCTGACGGGGAATATTGTGCAGCCGTGCCGCCAGGAAGATCGTACGCCTGCGCGCGGGAAGTTGCGCCAGCATGGCCTTGAACGCCTCCAGTTCGGATCTCGCAAGCACAATCTGCTCCGGCGTCGGCGCCTCGTCCGCCACTTCAAGCAGGCTGTCGATCTCCGCCACGGACAGGTGGCGTCCGTCGTTCCGGCGCCGGTCGGCGGCGGCATTCAAGGCCGCACGGAAAAGGTAGCTTTGCTGGCTTTGGACGGCTCCGATCGATTCCGTCTGCGCCAGGCGCAACCACGTGTCGTGCATTGCATCGCCAGCGAGGTCGGCCGACCCCAGATATCTGGTCAATCGCTCCTTCAGATCCTCATAGCGTTCGACGAATAAGCGACGGATTCCCGCCAGGGCCTGATCGCTCATCGCGTCTCTCCCCCGGGACGCGCAGCAGTGTCGGCGGAGACACAGCCCGGTGTAACGCCAGGCGCTTGCGGCACGAGAACAATCAATACCGGCTGCGCGAAATCCGCCGGTGGCGGCTCGCGCAGCCTCACCGACGCCAGGGTTACGTCAATCTGCCGATCGATAGTGCCGCTGCCGGCGGAGCCGACGCGCTGGGATTTCTCGATTCTGCCCGTCGAGCCGATCCAAAGCGCCACCACAATCCGGTACTGGCCAGGACGGGTGACGGCCGACTGACAAAGCGCATCCAGCACGGTCTCCTGAATCAGACCATAATAACGTCGGTGTGCCGCTGATGGCTCTTGCGTTGTTGCTTGCCGCGCGCTGGGTGCCGTGGGCATCAGGACGAATGCGTTCTCGGAAAGGAACCGCGCCGAAAGATTGGTCCCGGCCAGAAGCCGCTGTAGCGCTTCATTGGGTGTCAACACACCCAGCACCTCACCCGAGGCCCTGCCCGCAGCAAGACTGGTGTCGTAGAGTGCCTCGCGACCCGTCAGGTCGCCATAGCGACTGAGTGCCGCGCTCAACGACTGTGAGGGAATATCGAACCTGATTGCCGTGTTCGCGGACGGTGTTTGGGCAAACAGATGTCCAGTCGCGGCGATAGCACCGGCGACCGTCAGAGGAGTCGCCCACAGCAGGAACCGTCCTCTACCCGAGGTACCTGCCGCGTATCCGAGGCGATCAGGTTCAGTTACAGCTTTGGTCTGCGAACGCATCACCACTGTCCGACCGTGCAATGGATCAGGACTGCGGTGTCGGCCTCCAAGAACTCCACGATCTGCTCGTTGACGGTAATTTCAGGCGTCGGCGTGCATGCCAGCCGACGGGTCTCAATGAGTATTCATGCAATATTACGGTTTCACGACGCCGCCCGCTTCCGGGCTTCATGGCGCCCCGCCGGGGGCAATTCGCCCTCCAAGTTGGGCCAATTATAAAGACGCGGCGGAATCGCTCCCGCCGCGCCCGATTCTCGTGCTCGCTGGTCCAGGGCTGAGAGCGCCCCGATGCCAAGCTTTGGACTGCTTAGCGGGCGATCCCAGCGAGGTGACAGCGCTTGAGATAAGACACTGGATCACCTCCTTTCTTTGTTGATGGGACACGCAATATAGGCAGCCGCCCCGCGCCTGTTAAGGCCTGAAGGCGGATCGGCTGGAACCCGGCTGTTCGTAACGGCTCAGGGCGGTTGAGGCTGCCCTCCCGGCATGATAGTGGATCATCCCTACGCGGGTGTAGCTCAATGGTAGAGCAGCAGCCTTCCAAGCTGAATACGAGGGTTCGATTCCCTTCACCCGCTCCAATGTTTTCAGTCACTTACGACACTCCCAATTTTTCATTCGGACAAGCTGGCTGATGCTCATTCGGACAAATGTCCGGCTTTCGTTCGCACGGCGCGTCGCTTCTTGGTGCCGGTGGCGATCTGCGTCGTGGTGCGCTTGACGTACTTCGGCAACACCTTGACCGTGGTATGCCTGCTCTGCGCCAAGATCTCGCGATCGGTCAGTTCGGCGTCGCCGGTCTCGGTTAGGCCACCGTGCCTGAACGAGGCGAATGATAGCTCGTCGCGCAGATTGGCGGCCCGGATGACCTCTTTCACCTTTCGGCTCATGTGCGTGAAGTCCGGCATGTCAGGCCTTGGCCATGTCGGCCACGGGCTGCGTTCACCCCAGTCCCGCCGCAGCATGAGGCCGCCGATGCGGTCGCGCTTGATAGCGTCGAGTTCGCTCATTAGTTCCGGATAGAGGGCGACACCGGCGTCATCGAGCAAAGGAACCCAGCTTTCCGCGTTCGTCTTTTCATCGATCACGCGCACCATGTTGGGGTGTTCCTTCGGCCGGTAGTGCGAGACGTCGAAGGTTGCGAATATGTCGGTCTCTCGCTGCAGCCATTCCCACCCGATCAGCGCAGCAGATTCGCAAGTGCAATATCGCACGGTGCGATTGAGAGGTTGCGAATGGCCAAGAAAAAGACCGTCAGCAAGACGCGGCCCGGCAGGGGGGCCGATCAATTTATCGTCAGGCTGCCCCCTGGCATGCGCGATACACTCTCCGAGCTTGCCGGAGAGCACGGTCGCTCCATGAATGCGGAGGTTGTGGACGCACTAGCCAGATACATTCGATTTGCGACGGCCGAGGACGAAGATTTAACGCTCAGTGAGGAGGGCTTGGTCCAAATATCAAAACGGCTCCAGGCCGGCGTGCATCATCTGGAGGGGATGCTGTTCGATGTTCGAGACGTTGATCTCGACGCCTTCATATCCGATCAGCGCAGCCAAGGTTTAAGCCTGACGCGGACGGAAGCGATCCGCAAGATCCTGCGCGCCTACCTTGATGAGCGCGGATATGGTTCTGAAAGCAAGAAAAGCCCGCCGGCGTGAACCGACATTAGGACGTGGGCTCATTAAGACGCAGCCATAGCCTGATTGACGCGAGTTGAACGAAGGCAAGGTAGTTGGCGGCAAGCCTGTCGTAGCGCGTCGCCACGCGACGAAATTGTTTGATCCTGTTGAAGAACCGTTCGACCCGGCTGCGAGCGCAGTAGAGATAAGGGCTGAAGCAGATTGGATCGTTGCGGTTGCTTTTCGGCGGGATGTTGGCCCACGCGCCTTTCTTCATGGCAAGCTCCCTGATCCAGTCGGCGTCATAGCTGCGGTCGGCAAGCAGCATTGACCCGGATTTCAGACGAGACAGCAGTTTTCCGGCAAGTCGAACGTCATGGGCCTCACCGGGGCTCAGCGCCAGCCGGACCGGCAGACCATTGCTATCGACCACCGCATGAATCTTGCTCCTCAAGCCGCCGCGGGACCTTCCCATCGATTGGCGCCGGTTTCGTGCGATACAGGCTCCATGCTGATGCACGCGCACAATGGAGGTGTCGATCATCTGGATAGCGGCATCATGGGCAGCGGCAAGTGCGTCTATGATGCGGCCCCAGACACCAGCCCGCCGCCAGCGGACGAGACGGTTATAGCAGGTCGTGTAAGGGCCAAAATGATCCGGCAAATCGCGCCAAGGTGCCCCAGATCGCAGACCCCAGAAAATGCCGTTGAGGACACGTGGGTCGTTTAGCCGAGGATCACCACGCGGCTTGTTCGGCAGCATGGGCTTGATGGCAACCCATTCATAATCAGCGAGTTCGTAGCGCATGATTCGAGCCCCCAGTTTGGGAGTTTGAATCACAGAGGTCTGGCCAATCGCAACGCTTCTGGCTCGGCCCCGGTTCGGCGCTTACGGGCAGAAGCGGACATCAACCTGCCGACAATCCCCGATGAAACCGTCGAAAATGACCCGAAGCCGACCTTGCGCCGATGCTGCCGGAGGCGCGGTGCGGGCTCGAAAATAAACTCGTAGAGCATGTCGTTTTGGCGGTCCGCCGTTCGACTGGGTGTCGGCGGAGCCACTTCGGCTGTGGCTGGAGCTCACAATGTGACTGATTAGCTGTCAGATCAATGATCTTACGGAGGTTGGCAATGACGATCTCGCATCGATTTATCGAGACAAATGGCATTCGAATGCACCTGGCCGAAGCAGGGAGCGGCCCCACCGTGCTTCTCTGCCATGGCTTTCCGGGGTGCTGGTATTCGTGGCGGCACCAATTGGAAGCGCTCGCTGCCGCCGGATATCGCGCCATCGCGCCCGACATGCGTGGTTACGGGCAGACGGACAAACCGGATGCGATCGATCAATACACTCTATTGCATTTGACCGGAGACATGGTCGGATTGCTCGACGCGATCGGCACGGATCAAGCAGTCGTTGTCGGACATGATTGGGGAGCGCCGGTCGCTTGGCGCTGTGCTCTGTTCAGACCGGATCGATTTAGGGCCGTCGTTGGCTTGAGCGTGCCGTTTCAGGTGCGTGGTCCCAACCGACCAAGCACCGTCATGCCGCGGACCGAAAAGCAGCGCTTCTATCAACTGTATTTCCAGACGCCGGGCGTTGCCGAGGCAGAACTCGAAAAAGACGTCCACAACGCAATCAAGACAACATTGTTTGCTCTATCCGGCGATGCGCCGGTTGAAGATCCTGCGTCGCTCGCGATGCTTCCTAGTGAGGGGGGTTGGCTTGATGGGAAGCCTACAACCCAATCATTGCCGACGTGGCTCACGGACAATGACATCGAATTTTACGTCGAGGAGTTCAAGCGCACCGGCTTTGGAGGAGGTTTGAATTGGTATCGCAACATTGATCGAAATTGGGAACTGCTCGCACCATGGTCTGGCGCAAAGGTTCAGGTCCCGGCACTCTATGTCGTTGGCGATCGAGACGGGGTTTACAGATCGCCGAATTGGAACCATCTCATCCCTAGCCTGAAACAGTTCGTGCCCTTGCTTCGCGAGACAATAGTCTTGAAAGGTTGCGGTCATTGGACTCAGCAAGAGCGCGCCAAAGACGTAAACAATGCGCTCCTGGAATTCCTGAAAGAGGACTGATGCACTGAGTCCGCTCATGGCCCATCGCGACATTTGCTGCGATTGCACAGAGGCGGTCGGTGTCGGGGCGAAGCGGACATCACCGACGATTTATGAGTACGCGCCCTAGATGTCACCTTAGAACACGCGGCCTCCCGATGGGAGCTTGATCGATAATTTCCCAGTCTTCATCGGAGATGGTCGGCTGATTGCGAATTGCCAATAAATGTCGACATTACGTCGGCCGGTTTGCTGCGGGCTAGTTCCTTCAAAGGTCTGCTCGAAGAGTAACCAGGTCTCAAGACAGTCCCCAGCACTGACCCTGGGTATTTCTCTTTCGCCGCGCGTGCGTTTCGGAACATTGAACCCGATCGGCAGTTCTGTGGAAAAAAGAGAACTGCCGTGTGGAGAGCTTTGAACCAGCTCACGGACGACAAACGTACTGTGCTTCTTTACCATGCCGACATAGGCACGGCGCTTTGTGCGGCAGCGTTGATCGTGAGTATCCTGCAGTTCATCGGTAATCTTTTTTGAACCCAACGGAGGCGGCGATGGCGTGTCAGGACCCGGTACGACGCTCGCTGCTGCTGACGGCTCTGGCCGCAGGGGCATATCTGGCTGCCAAGCCAGCCGTGGCGGAGGAGGAGGATCAGCCAGGCAGCGATGAGCGACCGCAAAAAGGCGACTTTCTCGTTCACTCCGAAGGGGAACGTGCCGGCGAAATCATCAAACTGGGTGATCTGGAGCTTGGTGGGCCGCCCGTGCACGCTTGGCCGAAGGACCCGAAATCCTCGGTGATCCGCAAGGGATCGCGGCTCAATGAGATTGTCGTCCTAAGACTTGATCCGGGCGAACTCGACGAAGAGTCCCGATCGCGATCGGCCAATGGCGTCGTCGCTTATTCGCTGATTTGCACTCACGCCGGATGCCCCGTCTCCGAGTGGGTAAAGGCATCGGAAAGCGACAAAAACGTTCTAAAATGTCCCTGTCACAACTCCGAATTTAATCCCCGAGAAAGTGCGCAGGTCGTATTCGGACCGGCGCCCCGCCGTCTTGCGGCACTTCCACTCGCAATCGCTGACGACTCGCTCACGGTGGCCGCAGGGTTCATCGGAAAGGTAGGCGGCCAGCCCGGAGGGTGACGGTCGCACGGTTAAGGACGCGATGTTGACCTAGTCTCCAGCAGTCTGCCCGCTTAGCGCCGCTCTTTGACCTGACCGCTGCTGTCGACAACGAGCGATACGTCCTTGCCGTCCTTCACCGCCTTGACCGAAATGCCTTCAGCCGTGGATTTGATGTCACGGACTTGGGTGTAGCCGTCCGATTGAAGCTTAGCCAAGAGTTCCTGCTGGGTCAGGGCATGAGCCGGCACGACCAGGCTGACCATTAGGCAGCAGAGGATCGCTTGGGAGATTGTACGTACTGACATCATCTGCACTCCTCCTGTTATCTGACGTGGGCGCCCTCGAAGAACCGCAGTGGAACGCCGAACGTCAGTCCGGCGCGTACTTCGTTGACCGGATGGTGATTGGTCAGCGCGTGGCGATAGGCGACGTCGAAAGAGAGCTTGTCGCTCACCTGCCAGATCAAGCCTACGAGCCCGGAAAAGGTTTCCTCCTGGCCGAATTCCTTTTCGTAGAAAAATTCCGAGACCGGCCGCACCGTCCATTTCGACGGCCCCTCGATGATCGTGCCGAGGAAGACATCGGCATGATGGTCCCGCGTCAGCAGCGTTTCCGCGTTGAGGTGGATCGTTCCCCAGTCCCAGCGCTGCGAGACGATGGTTGCCCAGCTTGCGCCAACGCCGCTGCCCCCCGTGCTGTCCGGCAACAGCACACCAAATTCGGTCGCGATGCTCGGTCCGCTCTTATCCTGCAGGCTGCCCGGTACCACGACATGCTTGAGGAACGCACCTGCTGCGATCAGGTTCGTCGGCCCCGAGGGCGACAGCGGCGTCTCGCCCTGTCCCTCGAACACCGCCTCCCATCCCTCGCTCAATCCGAAATTCAGGACCGTCCATGGCGCGACCAGCGTCGGGATGGCCCCGTCGCGTCGGACGCCGGCCGGCTGCAACTCGACTTCGAGTTCTCCAGGGGCGGCCACGGCGGCATCGGTGCCGTCGAACGGCCGGTAGGCGAAGGCCATCTCCGGCCAAGCGACACTCAGGATCAGCAACGATACGATAGATCGGACCAGCGGGGCACGTGGAAGCATGGCTGCACCTCCATCGGCTTGGCTTAAGGTATCGGGCGATAGACCCAGATCGCAGCGCCGTCACCGCCCCTTGCGGGAACCGCAAGCAGGAGGCGATCGAGTTCAGGCACAAACAGCGAGGTCCGCGCGCCTGGCGCGGTGGCGAGGCGCGCAATCGAGCGATACGACGCGCCCTCCGCCGCGAGCACGTCCAGATATCCTTCGCCGCAACTGGCGTAGATGAGATCCCGCTTCTCGTCGACGAAAAGATCGTCAATGTCGCCGCAGGTTGGGATGGCCGCTTGCAGTTGTCCATCGGCCGTTCCGAACACACCGATCTCGGCCGGGCGGCGAAATGCCACCAGAACCTGCTGGCGGCCGTGATCCAGCGCCATGGCGAAGTTGGCGCTGCGGCCTGACGTCGGCCAGGAAGCAAGCTGCTTTCCAGACCCGCGATCGATGACGTCGATCTCGTTCTTGTTCGGAACATTGACGAAGATCCGGTCCGAATTCCGGTCGAGTTGGAAGCTTTCGGGGTGCGCGCCCAAGGCCGCGCTTGCGACCTTGGCGTGGGTGGTGGTGTCGAGCGCAGTCACAAACCCATCGCCATGGCCGACAAAGATATGTCCCGCCTTTGCGTCGATGCGGACATTGTCGGCATCGGTGCCCAGCTCGATCTGCCCCCGCGGCGAAAGATCGGCTCCGTTGAAAAGCCTGACCGAGCCATCGCCGGCGTTTGCCACATAGACTGTGTCGGTCGCCGGGTCGTACCCGACGCCCTGCGGCTTGCTAAGGTCGCCGACGATGCGGTCGAGACGCTCACTTTCGAGATCAACTACCGCGAGACCATTGCTGGCCAGCGCCGCCACAAACAGGTGATGCCGGGCCAGATCGATCGCCATGTGGTCGATCCGGCCCTGAACATCGGCGAGCGGAATCTTACCTTCCAGTTGGAGCGGCTCGGCTTCGGTTGCCTGGCAGGCAGAAACATCGGCGACAAAACTCCATGCGGTGATCGCCAACCACGCAGTGAAGAACCCTCGAAGGAACGTCATCGCACGCCCTCGTCGAATTGGACTGCCAAGAGTTATGTCCTCGCCCCGCGGGTCGGCTAATCCAGCGGTTCTGTCACGGTCGCCAGCTTCTCTTCGTTCAAGAAACCAAGCGACGCTATGGGCTGCCCGTTTTTCAATTCAGGCACAGCGCTCACCACAATGATCCGCGCGCCGTATCCTTTTGCCTTGGCCACGGCAGCGGCCAGCGTTACCTTTGCCCGGTCCAGCGCAGCCTTTTGTGCCTCGGCGTGCTCGAGGTCCTCCCCTTCGGTGATGGGCTCGACCTTGCCTATCTCTCCGGTCATGTGATCGACGATGACTTCGAAGAACTTTCCGTCTTTTGCGGTGTAGATCGAAAGCTGAAGTTTGCCATCTTCAGCTTCGAATTTTCCGGAGATTGGTTGGCCTTCCCGTTCACTGGTCACCAAGGCCTGTTGCAAGCTAACCTTGGCAGTACCTAACAATCTGATCAGAACGCCTTCGTCTTCATCATCACCGGCCGCGTGCCCTGGTCCAACAGACAATACCGTCAGACCAATGATCACGAGTCCGGCAGCAGAAGTGAGTAGCAATTTCCTGCGAGTCATGGGTTCCTCCATTCACTGACCTCAATGCCCCGAGCCCCGCACCGAAACCCGTCACTTGATCATCACCCACGCCGGCTGCAACCACGGATAGGCAACGAGACCGACGATCGCCGTGGCCGCAATGAACATGGGATTGCTGACCTTCCAGCGGAATAGAACCGCGAGCGAGACGAGCGCGATCGCAATCGTCAGCCAATCACCGATGGCGATCTTTCCAAGCAGAATGCATGCGCCCAAAATCGTGCCGATCGCCGCCGCGTAGGCACCCTTGACGAACCCTTGAACGTTCGGGTTTCCGCGGTGCCGCGCCAACAGCGGTGCTGCGATCAGCACCAGCAAGAATGACGGCAGGAAAATGCCGACAGTCGAGACAAGCGACCCCCAGAAACCAGCGACCAGATAGCCGACAAAGGTCGCCGTGATGACGACCGGTCCCGGGCTGATCATGCCGATCGCCACGGCTACCAGGAACTCCCTCTCGTTGAGCCAGCCATATTGCTGAACGAGCCCCTGCTCGAGGAACGGCACGATGACAAGCCCGCTGCCGAAGGTCAACGACCCAGCCTTAAGGAAGAAGAGCAAGAGCTTGCCGAGCGTGGAGCCACCCGCGACCGGGGCCACGGCCGGCGCGGCGGCAGGGATGAAGGCGATTTGCATCGCAGTCGAGGAACGCTTGAAGATCTTTCCGTAGTAGAGGATCCCGACAATGCCGGCGCCGATGAACAGCAGTGCCACTTCGGCCTGCAGGACGACGGTAACGACAAGGCAAACCCCGGCGATGGCCCATTGCAGCCAGTCCTCCATGCCGAGCTTCGCGAGCCGATAGCAGGAGTGCAGGATGAGCGCGATCACCGCCGGGCTGACGCCATAGAAGATGGCCGTCACCGGCTGCAAGTCGCCGAGGTACACATAGAGCGCGCCGAGCGCCGCCACGATGATGAAGTTTGGCAGGATGAAGCACCAGCCGCCGATCCAGGCACCCCAGAAGCCGCAGCGGAGCCAGGCGACATAGATGCCGACTTGGATCGCGAGCGGACCGGGAAGCGACTGGCAGATGGCAATCGACTCCCGCATCTGCTCCTTGGTCAGCCACTTCTTGTCGTTGACCAGCTCCCGTTCCATTTGACCGACGAGCGCAACCGGGCCGCCGAAGCCGAGACAGCCAAGGCGGAGGAAATACCGTGCCAGTTCACCCTTGCTATTGTGTTCTGTCTGCATTGTCGTCGTCACCTGTGCCCCTCTCGTGATCGGCGCGGTCCGCCGGAAACTCCAAACTGACTCGCGCGCTCCATGGCGTTGAGCGCGAGGGCGAACGCATCACTGACGAGCTGAGGATCACCATAGAACACGAGGGTAGACGAGTCGGACGCTCGCGCTGATTCGTTGTCGACAGGAGTCTGCTTGGACGCCCGCTCTTTTCTCTTGATCATCGCTGGCTCCTTATCGCTCCATTCCTTGCAAGTTCGACCGCTCAGACTGGCTATTCGCGATCCGAAATGGGCTCGAGAACGCCGACAGACGGTAGGCCAAGTCCCCTCGGGGTCATGACAATCCATGAACCCGACGACGTCACCTCGAAGCACCCACCATCCGGCTCCGGAAGGTCGAGGCAGAGATCGTCTGAACGGACGAACCATTTTCCTGTTAGCACCTTGCTCATCGAGTAACTTCTGAACGTCCCGTCACGTTGGTATACTTCGCGCCAGTGCACCTCATCGGTGAGCTGCCTGTCAGAAAATCGCGCGCGGATCTGTGCGCCCGACAACTTCTTCAAATCTTCGGCCGTTGCCCTGCCGCTCCAGAGCGTCAACAAGGTCAGCAATCCGACGGCTGCACATGCGACGCGCATTCCGGCACGAGGATTGCCTATGCTTACGGCTTCGATTTGCATGACTTCAGGCACATCTGGTACTCGGTCTTGCAGGCAGGGCCCGCGTAGTTCTTCATGCACGCCTTGTGCTGCTCGGCGCATACCTTGCAGGACGATTGCGCCTCGGCCACGCGATCGGCGACCAGAAGGCCTGCCAGCACTGACAACGCAACGACAACTCGCTTCATTCGCGGTCCCCCTCTCGACTCGTGTGTGTGTTGCCTCCTCCTCGCCTAACTCTTGGTGCTCGCGGTCTTGTCGAGTGCCGCACGCAGCCCTTTGGCCAGCTTGATCGCATCGTCATTGGCCCAGAAGTGCATGAAGAACAGGCGCGGCTGCTCGTCGAGCATGTGGCTGTGGATCGCTGTTACATCGATGTCGTTCGCTTTCAGCGCCTTGATCACAGGATTGACTTCGTCGCCGGTCAGCACGAAATCGCCGGTGATGGCTGCCTTGCCGCCCCCCGTCGGCTGGAAGTTGATGGACTGTGCCACACCCATCGGGCCGACCGGTGCGAGTTGCATCCCAGCTTCGCTGACCGGATCGCGCCGCGGAACGGCGAAGGCGTAGACACCGCCATTGTTCTGTCCCTTGGCGCCGATGATCTGATCGAGCTGTGCGGTATCGAGGTCGATGGCGGGCGGCGCGGCCGCTGCCGAAGACGCCAGCGGCGTTTTGCTCACTGCCAGCGCGTCGCGGATGGCAGCAGCCATCTTCACGGGATCGCCGTGACCGCCGACATGCATGTAGAAAGTCGCAGGGCTCGCCCGGAGCAGGTGATTGTGAACGGCGGTGATCTCGATCCCGCCCGCGATGAGCTTCGCCATGACCGGATTGATCTCGGTTTCCAGCAGCACGAGGTCGCCCATCACCATGGCTTCACCGTGAATCGGCATGAACGCAACCCAGCCACCGAGCGCAAGCGTCGGCTTGATGGTCACGCCATCCAAAGTGACGGTCAGATCGCTGCGCGGGAATCCATAACGATGCACCTCGCCGGAGACGGCCGGCTTCCGGCCGAGTATCTCATCGACCTTTTGCCACTCGATTGCCTGGGCACGCGCACTGGAGATGAAAGGCTCGGTGAAGATGTACCAGTCGGTGGTCTGCGCATTCGCAACTGACGCGGATGACAGCGCCAGAATTGAAGCGGCCAAAAGATATCTGAGACGAATGTTGAACCTCCATGGTTGGATAGAAGGGCCTCCGCCTGCGACGTGTCTGGAAGGAGCGAACAGCGTCATTTTGAGAGGCCCTCGTAAGACCGTTCGACGGCAGACCAATTGATGGCCGATATGAACGCGCCGACATAGTCGGCAGCCTTGGCGCCGTAGTCGATGTGATAGGAATGCTCGTACATATCGAGCGCCAGGATCGGCGTGCTCCCGGCAAGCGTATGGCAGTGATCGGATGCCCATTGATTGAGGAGCTTCCGGTCACGCGGCGACCACGTCAGCAGCACCCAGCCGGAGCCGCCACCGAGCGCCTTGCCCATGGCGACGAATTCGGCACGCCAGCGTTCGTATGAACCGAAATCGCGCGTGAGCGCATCCTTCAGGCTTGTTCCGGGCTCGCTTTCATCACCAAGGCCATCGAAGAACACTTCATGCAGGATCATCGAATTGCTTGCGATGAGCTGCTCACGCTTCAATCCGTTGAGCAGGAAACCCGGCGCGGTCGCGTAGTCGAGATCAGCAAGCTTCTCATCGATCAGGTTGAGGCGCTTTACCGCGCCGCCATAGTTGTTCTCGTAGTGGCTGATGATCAT
>NZ_JAQMIL010000090.1:0-39105 GCF_029990105.1 Bradyrhizobium sp. Arg237L
CTTGTTGCTAAGCCACTATCTGTCACGCTGGTTGCCATTTTCAACCTCCTTCGCGCGAGAGACTCAGTAAATCGTCGAGCACCACGGCGCAGCAGACGATTTTCCTCGCTGTTCCTCGATCGTCCTCTTTTTCACCGTCGCACGTCATGAGCCTGTGCGCTTTTCCAACCGATGCAGACTAAGACGATCGCGATCAGCGGCTCAATTCAACATAGGTAAACGTCGGGCATCCAAAGGGGGTCTCGGAACTATACGAAGGTTTATGGCGCTCGCCCCTAAAGCCGACCACTTCCGCAAGGGGTCAAGAGCGTCGCCCTCTTCAATAGACGGCGAACTGTCGATTTCCGCTATGCCCCGTTAGCGCCCGGCGACGTGTGGCGTTGCAATATGTCGCGATGGGCCATATGCGGAGGTGGGACAGGTCGCGAAACAGCATTGTGCGACCCATGAACGGCTCCACTAAGCCATGTATGCGCGAAAATTCGTTGCGGTGGAGGTCCGCCGCTCATTCCTGGCACGCGGCGGATAGCTCCGCGCTGCCCGACCTTTTGTAGGCTGCGCTGAACCGTGGTAATCGCCTTCACTAAAACACGATCCGCCGGCCTGCGTAGCGTTGGGACATTCCTGAACCACACTCGGCTCTGACGGCCTCAAGGCATTGCCTTTGTTTTTGGAGTGAGGACAATCATGTTGATGCCAATCTCGCTGAATGGCTGCGCCCAAGCAGCTTCTTATCGCGAGTCGGCAATAACCCGCGCTCATAAGCAAGCTTGTAGGCGTATGCGGCCGTTAGTCCGTTGCTCATCGCAAGTTCGGTTCCTTTGATGGGATCGCCTAGATAAGCATCCAGGATTTGCTCGCGAAGCTCCTTGGTGATTCTGTTGCGGCAATTCCATCTTCCAGTTGTCATTTGGCGCTTCCTTATGCGAAGCAATACGCGGCATCGGACGCGTTGGGGCTAGTGGGCGGGAACTGCTGATCGCCCTGCGCTCGCGATCAGCCCATGCTCCCCGGCGTGAAGCAGCGCGCCTTCGGGTGACCATTTAGGTTGTAAGGCCAGACCATCGTACGGCCAGCGCGGTTCGGTCCATCCACGACAGCGTCGTTCGGAACATCAACCCACTCGCCATCAATGCGTACGCGATAGTGATCACCCTTAGTTTCCCAACCGACGTCATCAACGCGCTTCGCATTGCTGCCATCGCAGCAGGGCCCTTTGCCGCTGTGCATTCTCATACCAACTGTTCAACTCAGGGTGCTGATAATCGTGGGCGCGGCGTGACCGATTGTAGAAGTCGGCGGCGTGCGAATACAATAAGTGTTGCAAGCCAAATGTGATTGTTCAACTCACATCCAATCCCGGAATCTTTCTGTGCAGCCAAGAAACTCATCCATCCGCATCGACATGCGAAGCTTTCTTAGCTCGCCGATTGAAGTCGTCGGCAAGGGCTTTAAGCTGACCCGCAATCGCTAAGTCGGTCATGGTTTTGGCGGCGCGCAGCAAAGTCCGTGCCGTCTCTAAAGATTCCTTGCCTCGTTGTGAGTTCTGGACCGTCATAAAGCCCTCGCGCGGTTCCCGGGCAGCTGGTCGAGGGCGATGGGGAGCCAGCTCACCCAATTGCGATCACTTTCCCTGCGGGTTCTGAAGCGATCGACGCACTTCTTGGAACAAAGCGGGGTTCGCCACGAGTAGTGCCGGACGAGACCAAACTTGCCATCACACACTGCGCATCGCGCAACACTGCCAGATCTAAGATTATCGGAGCAATTGGGCATCGTAGTCTCCTCTTGGTACTATCGTCGCTGTTCGTCGATCATCCTTTTCCACCGTCGCACTGCATGGGCCTGTGCGCTTTTCCTACACGTGCAGCCTAGGACGATCGCGTTCAGCCGCTCAATTGAACGTAGGTAATGCGCCGTCCATCCAAGGGGCCAGGGAATGATACGAAGGTGTACGGAGCGCGCCCCTAAAGCCGACCACTTCCGCAACGGGTCATTTTCGACCGAATCTATGGGCATCGGCTGCCATTCGGATGTCCGCTTTGCCCCGAAAGCAGAGGTGCCGACCTGACGGATGCGTTCGGTCCCCACCACCTGCAACAACCGCGCGCTCTGGACCGACAGAGCCTAGAGCCCAAGTCCGCGCTGGCGACCAAGCTCCCAATCGACCCTGCCGCCGGGCAGCATGCCCGAGACTTGCCGTTCGACATGCTGTTCGAGCGCAGGACGCCATGGCACGAGCTGAAAGCCGAGCCCATCATCGATCATGGCAAACCGGGCCGAACTCAATGTGAGCCTCTGACGGTACAGGCCTGCAATGCGGTCGCCCTCGGCGGCGGGTTGGTAGGTAAGGCCCGTCTCGGCTGAAAGCCTGGCTGCAGTCTCCTCGAGCTCCCGCCGGCGAAGGGTGACGAGAAGGTCACGAGCGAACACGACCCGCTGCCCCTGCCGGCGGGCGAGGCCCTGCTCTGCGAGGTGATCGAGGCGGGCGTCCATGGCGTCCCGCACCTCAGCGCCGAAGCCACCCCCCCCGCCGAGCGGCGGCGGAACCTTTGCGAGATTCTGACGGTCGAGCCAGGTCGCACCTCGCGCAGTAACCTGAGCCTCGATCGACAGGTCGGACCGGCTGGCAAGCGCCAGCCGCCTCCTTCCGTCAGCGTCATCGTAGATGCGCGCCTCGACAATCGCGCCGGCTAATGCGTCGCCCGTCATGTCGAGGTTGGTAAAGCGCAGGTGATGGGTGCGGCCATCAACCTCGGCGACGATCGCGTAGGCCGTCTCCTTCAACTCGTCATCAAGACCACGCTGCACGAGCGTGCCGAGCACCTGATCGGCGGGTTCTGCACCATGCAGGGCAAACCGGCCGACATCCGGCTTAACACCGGCGTTGCTCGTGGCCTGATGCATGGTCTTGACGACGTTGCCTCGCATGCTGAGCTGGCGAAGCGTCTGCTCCCCGCAGGTCTGCCACGCCGCCGCACGGATCGGAGATGTCGCGCGGCGCCCGGTCGAGACCGGTCCGGCGCTCTGCCTCAACCTCGCGCTCGAGGCTTGTGCGAATCTCCTGTTCGCTGCGCGGCCCGAGCTCCAGGATGGCGCGGTCGGCGGCTCGATCGAGGAAACCGCGGCTGATGTACTCGCGGCTGATGACAAGGTCCTTGCCGTCGTCGGCTCGCCCGCAGATGAGGACATGAACATGCGGATTGTCCGTGTTCCAATGGTCGACTGTAATCCAGTCCAGCCTGGTTCCGAGATCCTTCTCGACATCGCCCATCGGCTCGCGTGTGAACGTCTTCAGGCCAGGAGCGATCTCCTTGATCGTCTTGCCCTTGATGAAGTGCTCGCGCCGTATCCGCGCAATCGTCTCCACGACCAGCATCCCCCACCACCTGCTTCGTTCCAAAGCAGGCGGCGCAACGGCCCGATCTATAGGGGGCGCATTGCCTCATCGAGAATATTACTGAAGGATTCCGCGCCAATGACTGGGGCGGCGTCGCCGAATCAGGTCGGTGGCGCCAATGGCGAGCGGAATCAGCAGGGGCACGCGGCGCGAGGTGTGGCGGCGGTGGCTAAGCGCCACCGTACGGCAGGGCGAGCTGAGAAGGGACGCATCCTTGATGAGTTGACAGCAACGACAGGTTGCCATCGCAGACACGCGGTACGAGCATTGTCGGCTGCCGGAAGGAACAGGACCGGATTGCCATTGAGCGAGGAGGCTACCGGCGCCACCGAGCCTGCGAGCAGCCGGCAGCGCAAAAGCGCGAACCGGTGACAAGAAAGCGGTTTCGCACCGCATGCCGCACGCAAGCGCTTGGGCCGACGAGAGGAAAAGGCCTTGGCGTCGAAGCGCGCAATGACGACGGCCGTAACCGACACGGGCAAGCTTGGCGCGGTGAGGCGTCTCAAGCCGATAGACCGCACGACGAATCCCACGATCGTCCCGAAAGCTGTCGACACTCCCGAGTACAGGGATGTTGTCGATGAGGCGTTGGCATGGGGACGAAGACAATCCGGCAATGAGTTGAAATGCCGGTTGGCGACGGTGCGCACAACGCTTTTGGACGACGATACCTCACGCCTATCGAAACCATGTCCAAAGGGAATTTCTAATTTCGTTGGCTGCGTCCGATCCTGAGGTCCACTGGGCCGGCCGAACATGCCGCCGCCTCGACGTGGAATGAAGCCATTGCGCCGAGCCATCGTGCCTCAAAAGAGCCCCCCATGAAATCACTGAAGACTGTCGGCCTGGCTGTCGCCGTCTCGCTGCCAAGGTTCCTGCCCCTAGATTGCGCCATGATGGCAGCAACCGAAACGCTTCGCAGCGTCCTGCGCACTTCGCGTGGCCAACCCATCCTCAAGCTGCAATCCGCGGAGCAACGAGCTTCTCTTGCCCTCGATCTTCTTTCGCTAGGAAGCCGCGCGGCACTGGGAGTCTCGTTCCTGTTGTCGGTCAGCGACCGGCTCGGGTTCTACGGCAATCCAGGCGAAGGCGGAGTTTCCTGGGGAACATTCGAGCGATTTTTGGGCTACGCGGCCAAGGTAAATGCGTTCGCACCAGCATGGGTGATACCCTTTCTCGGCACGGCCGCGACGGTGCTGGAACTTTTATTTGGCGTTACGCTGGTACTCGGACTCGCGCTGCGGTGGGCGGCTTTCGGCAGCGCGGGCCTGCTCTTCCTATTCGGTTCAGCCATGGCCATCTCGTTTCGGATCAAGTCGCCATTCGACTACTCTGTATTCGCTGCGATGTGCTGCGCCCTATTTCTGGGTCTCGCCGGCTCGAATCGACGGACCGTCGACTCTTTACTATGATGCTCAACGAGATTGAGAAACGTGCAATAGCTCTACGCCGCGGCGGAGTGCGCCTCAGCCAAGCACGAGCCAGCCTGGTTGAAGTTGTAGCAAGGAGTTGCTCCAGGACTGCTAAATGGCCGACGGTGCGGTCCGAGACATCCTGGAACGGGCGGTAGATGAGTTGCCCGATGAGCTGCGCACCGTGTTCGTGGCCTGCGTTGCCGACGGCATGACGCCGGGGCGGTGTGCCGAGTTGTCTGCGCTCGCATCGGAGACGGTAGAGGCACGTCTGCACAGCGCCCGAAGCTTGCTGGGTGAAGTGCTTGTACGCCAGATCGGTCCCGCCTTCGGTGGCGTTTATCAGGTCGACGATAGCCGTTCCGAGCGCATTACGAACGCAGTAATGGACCGGCTTTTCCCACGCCGGGGAAGCGCCGCAACATGAAAACGGCCAAGCTGGCGCGGCCGATTCAGCGACTGAACGCGGCTTAGAAGTCTCTGCAGAATCGAAACGTCGGTTGCGCGTACGATGCAGCTGGCGGCATTCCTCGGCAGCAAGCCGCGGCGGCGAGCGGCAATAACGATCGTCTATCGACTCTATGGCGAGAGGTGATTTCCCTAGCCGGCGTTGCAAGGTCACCCTCCAAAGGCATGGTCCAATCAATCTCAGGATCAGGCACCGCGATGGAACTCCGCCAGCCTATGCTGCGATCGATTCACATGCGCTATTGCTGGCGCTCACTTTGTTACAGCTGCAGCCCGATATCAGCTGGCGTCAAGCGTCGAGTTGATACCTTGTTGTATCGCGAGTCGGCATATCCGGGCTGCATAGCAACACGAGGAGACTGGTTTGATGCAAAATTATGTCTTGGGGCATTCGAACCGGGAACTTCGCAGGCTCATGCTGCAGGCGGACAACCTCCGCCCGATCACGACGCGCCTCCTGCGCGAGATCGGGCTCGCACAAGGCATGCGCGTCGTCGATCTGGGTTGCGGAGCGGGCGACGTGGCAATGCTCGCGGCGGAAATGGTCGGACCGACCGGGGCCGTCGTCGGGATCGACCGCAACGCTGCCGCGATCGCCACGGCGCGCGAGCGCGCGCCGCCGCTGGTCACGCCAATATCGAATTCGTGGAAGGCAATGCCTCCGGAATGACTGGCTCCGGTAACTGCGATCTGGCTATCGGGCGCTATGTATTGGTCCACCAGAGCGACCCGGTCGCACTGATCCGCGCAGCGGCCACTCACCTCCGGCCAGGCGGCGCAGTTGCTTTCCATGAGGTATTCCTCCTCGGAACATGGTGGTCGTTTCCCCTGGTCCCGCTATGGGAGGATACCTCCGACCTCATCAACAGGACGTTTCGCTCGGTCGTCACGCACCCTGATGCCGGAGCGCGGATGGTGGAACATTTCTACAATGCAGGGGTGGCGTTGCCTCGCGTGTTTTCGGAGACCCCGGTGGGCGGCGGCACCGATTCGCCTCTTTACGCATGGGCCGCGGAAACCTTCCGCACGCTGTTGCCAAGAGCCGAGAAAATCGGCCTTGCGGCGCGCGGCGAGATCGATATCGACAGGCTTGAGGACCACCTGCGCCAAGCGGTGACGGCGGTCCATGCTCAGATCGGCTTTGCCCATCAGCATTGCGGCTGGGCACGAGTCTGATGGCACTTTTTGAGAAGAGCACACGGGGCTGATTGGCGAAGACCGTATGTCCTTCCCAAAACGGAGGCGACTCGCGCTCGATACCTGACAAAGGTTGGCCGGGTAGAGCCCCTATGCATGGAGGGTTAGTCATGCGCGATGATAGCGTGGCTTACGTAGCCATGACCCGGAGATCCGGTCGGTTTCAACTGAGACAAGAGGGGATCGGTTCATCCTTAATCTTGAAAGGATTCCCAGAGAAGTTCTTAGCGAAAACAGCTCAGCCAATCCATGATAGGTGATCATCTTGCCGCCGTGCGTTTTGACGGCGGAAAAGTCAGGATCGTCGGTACCCATTGGCGGATGGTGTGTTTGCTCAGTTTCCAAAAAGGCTTTACGGACTCCATCCTCCGTGAGCGAACCTATGATGATGAAGGACTTCGGAAGCTCCAGTCCTGAAGAACTGCGTTGCCGCTTGGAGCGGCGTCGACCAAGGCAGAGTTTAGGTTCGCTCGACGTTCCTATCCGAACCAAAGCTGAGAACCTGCTGAAGTTCCTGTTGGGGCGCTGCCTTGTCGTGCACGAACAAAAGCCTCGACCTTGCCGATGAGGCATCGGGTAGCGCGTTGAGAGCGACAGCAGGGGCGATGAAGGGATCTATGCTTCGAACCGCTGGTCACAATGGACGTCGGAGCTTCACCAATGCCACCTGGAGCCGCGATGCGATCCTTGAGAGCCAAATCGCGCAGATCGGCCACGCCCGCCTCGATGGCGTCATAGAGGCGCTTCAGGCGCAGCTCGGCCTCAGCTGCCCGCTTGTTCAATTCGGCGATATGTTCGCGGCGGCGTTCGGCATGGTCCTGCCGGCGGTCGATGACCGAGGAGCAGCGGAAATACACCTGGGTCATGTTCGGCCTCTTTCAGTGGGACGACTGGCCTAGCCAGCTTCGGCTCTCGGGACCTGCAACCTGTGAGAACGACGCACCTTCCTTCGCTTCAAGACAACATGAGTTGCGCCGCCGGCACGTTCCTCGACTTCAGCCAATGGGAAGGTGAGAAGGAAGGAAGACCCTTCGGCGGCACAAGACGCATGAACGCGGCCACTCAAACTGCTGGCCAACTCGCCGACGATCGTTAGCCCGCGACCGCGCACAATGAGATCAGATGCCAAGCCATTGTCAGAGACAGCGCACCTTACGACGTTACTTGCAAGCAAACAACTTCACTTTCGCTTCCGGATGTCTATCGTCGAATCGAGCATGCCGTGCCACATTGGTGAGCAGCTCGGATACGATCAACCCGAGCTTCCAGCAGCGTTCGCCCTCAAGCCGCAAATCATCCGCCGAACACGAGAGACGTATACTCAGCCGATTCAGTCGGTATTTCGTGATGGAGAAGCAAAGATGCTCGAGGTACCTTGCGGCGTCGGTCAGGTGCCAGGATCCGGCATGCGTAGTGCCTTGTGAACATCAGCATAACCATGCAGGAGTTCTACCACATCGAGGAGCGCGGCCTTGACTGCCACATCATCCGACTGCACCGCTTTCGCTGAAACCGTGCAGATAGCGCTAGTGAGCTCGCTATTCACTCTGTGGTTCAACTCACGAAGAAGCAACGATCCGTCGGGATCCGGTAACCGTGCATGGTTTGTCATTTCGGGCTCCAACGATCTTCCTCTCTGGCACCTGCCGCAGGACCAAGCAGGGAGCCCTATGGCTCCACACCGCGGCGCTCCAATTCGGTCTCTATCGCGTCAAAGAGGATCTCGGCTGACACCACTGCAAGGCTCGTCCATAAGATGATCGCGGCGCGCGAGGCGATTAGGTATTCTATCATGCGAAGGCTCCTTCTAATGCGAGATGCCGGTTAGTCGCGTGAGAGATTGGAACGTGACACCGAGCAGGCAGCAGAACCTCGCTTCCTCTTGATGCTGCTTAGAATGCCAGAGGCAGCTTGGAATGAATATCTTGTCCATTGCTGATACATTTAGACGGTTGATTTGGTTCAGGTTGGTCAGAGCAGTAGTCGTCGTCAGTAACTTTGAGTTATTCGCGCGGGTTATGACTGGACGGGCTTGCGCCGGCAGCCGTTTCCGGAGGCGCGTCAGGCGTCGGCGATCAGTGAGGCGATGTCCTCGAGCGGACGCCGGCCGAAGTCCTTCGCGAGCTCGCCTATGATCTTGCCTCTCAGGTCGCGGTGGAAATGCTTGCGCATCTCGCCCAGGGTCTTGGGGTCGGAGACAACGACCAGGTGCTCTATGGTGCCGTCCAGGCTGAGCATGTTCAGGAACGCGGCTGTCGCTGCCGCGAAGTTGTCCTCGTCGAGCCGCCTGCGATCGGCGTTGGCAGAGCCGGTGTGATGCCGCGCACCCGAGCCTGAGTGGGCGGGCGCAGGCGGAGCCGCCGTGATCTCGACCAAATGCACCCCAGGTTTCACGCCCGTATTGTGGAACAGGCGGATCGTCTCGCCGTCAGCGACTGCTACTGTCGTACCCGTAGGTAGAATCATCGAAAGACCTCCCGCTCACTTGCATGCCGGCGCTCTGCGGCGCCTCTTCGATAAGCTCCTGGCGCAAAGCTCCCCAGAGCAGGGCAGTCCCAACGACGGCCGAAAGAATCGACGCGGCGAACACGGCGATCTTGGCGGCCGAGAAGTCGGGAGCGCTTGGAAACGCCTGCCCGGCGATGAAGAGCGACATCGTGAAGCCGATGCCAGCGAGGGCTCCTGCCCCGGCCAACTGCTGCCACGTGTACTCCGCCGGCTTGACGGCTATGCCTGCGCGCACGGCCGCGGCGGCCGCGAGGAAGACGCCGAGCGGCTTTCCGATGGCGAGGCCAGCAACGATCGCCGCCATGAGCCAGCCATGCCCAACAAAGACGCCCGGATTGATTGCCACGCCTGCATTCGCCAGTGCGAAGATCGGGAGGACAGCGTAGCTCGACCGCGCGCCCGCGTGTCGCAGCAGCCGGTCGGCGGGTGATTCAAGTCTGTCATAGATTGCGTCGAGCGCGTGCAGCGCCGGGGTGGAGGGGCCGTGCCTGAGAACCTCACCGTCGTGCCGGGCCTCGGAGGCGATGATGGTGCTGGCCTGCGTCATCAGGGCAGCCAAGTTAGCGGGTGGCCGCGTCGGAATGAACAGCGCAAGTACCACGCCGGCCAGCGTAGCGTGGAGGCCGCCCGCATAGACGAACGCCCACAACGCGACGCCCAACAGGATGTAGGGCGACAGCAGATAGACCCTCGATCGGCTCAGCAGCGTCAGCGCAACGACTGTCGTCGCGGCCGCGGCCAGGTAGCCCGGATGGATATCGCCGGAGTAGAACACAGCGACGACGACGATCGCGCCGATGTCGTCGACGATGGCCGCCGCGGTGAGGAAGATGCGCAGCTCGACGGGGACGCGGGCGCCCATCACGGCGATCAAGGCAATCGCAAACGCAGTGTCGGTCGCCATCGGAACGCCCCACCCGTGCGACCACGACCCCGCAGGGATGACCAGCGCATACAGTAGCGCCGGCACGACCATGCCGCCGAACGCGGCCGCGATCGGAAGCGCGGCGGAGCGGCGGCTTGCGAGGTGGCCGACTGTCATCTCGCGCTTCACTTCCAACCCCACGACGAGGAAAAACACCGTCAGCAGGCCGTCGTTGACCCAATGGAGGATGGACATCCGAAAGGCTGCGTCGCCCAAGCTCACGCCGAGCTCCTGGCGCCAGAGCGCCTCGAACGCCGGCCCGATCGGAGAGTTCGTCAGGACGATCGCCCCCACGGTCGCGAGGACCAGCAAAATGCCGGCGGACGGGCCCCAGCTCGCGAAGTCCAGCGCCGCCGTGCGGACACGGTGCCCGAGCGTGCCAAGCATCGCGTCGATGAGAGAGCTCTCGTCCCAGGGCCCGTCGTAGCGCCGGTGGTTGATGTAGAAGGTCGGCGTGAACCTCACGCCGCTTGCGCGTGCGCTTGCGATGTCCGCCTCCACCTTCGCTCTCGCGTGCCGCACGGCATCGCTGTCGCCGAGTGCGAAATCTGCGTTCACGCCGAGGTCGGTGGCCACCGCGATGAGGTCGTCCTCTGTGAGCTGCATCGACCGCGTCATGAGCTTGATGTGCGCGGACCAGAACGCCTCGGGCGTCTGGGCCAGCTCAGCGAGCTCGGCAGCCCGAAACGCAAGGCTGTTGTCCGAGAGCGGCCTGTGCCGGAAGGCGTAGCGGACGCGGTCGCCGAGTTGGTCGCGTGCTTGCGCGATGCGCTCGTTGGCAGCCCTGCAGTGCGGGCACGCGTAGCTGCCGTACTCGACGAGCGTGATCTCGGCATTGGTGGGGCCGAGCACGTGGTCCGTCTCGTGGTCGACCGGACGGTCGAGGCGGCCGGGCGGGATCATGAGCTCCATCGCTGAACCGGTCTCCAGGTGTTCGCGCCGGCTAAGACGTCGGCGTAGCTGTCGACGGGTTTACGACGTGGAATACGCCGCCGTTGGATGACGGCGCGCTGAACGCACGCTGCACTCCAAGCGCGACGCCGGCGCTGTCCACGAGCACGACGACATCCTCCAGCGGCAGGCCTTCGACAGAACCGGGGAATGAAACGCCGATTGTCTCTTTGATGTGCATGTCGGACCTCCTGGCCTGCGATCGTTCAACGGAACGCCGACTTCGGCCCGTACACGAGGGCGGGCGACGATGGATCGAAGATTGAGTCCATGACGGTGGAAAGGAAAATCACCTCTCGCCATGGAGTCGATAACCGACCATTATCGAAATGACTGAGGGCGCCTGGGGCGCTGCCGGGTGTGCGTCGCGTCTCTCTGCGAGGACTTGCCGAGGAGCACTCTTGGCGGCCGAGAGGGGGTCTTCACGCGGCTAGCCTGCGGGCCGCGCGGCATTACGGGTCGTTATCGAGATCATAGCTTTTACCAGCCGATTCCAAGACAATAACGCTGGTGCCGCGAGCGCGGTCGTGAGGCCCACGCAACGGCGTACACCCCGCCGCAATCAGAATTGCGAGTATAGGGCCATGACTCAGAGCATCGCAGGACAGCCTGCTCTCGAACTCGCGGTGTTGGTCCACGCCATCAGCATCCGCCGCATCATGGTCTCGGCCTCGTCGAGAACTCGACTTCCTCCGGCGAAAATGTCCGCAAAGCCTCCTCCTCTCTCAGCACCGTCTCGTAAACCACCACCTCCTCGATCACGGTGTAGACCTCAAGGTAGCCGTCATCGGCCGCAAAAACTTTCCGCGGCCTTGACCGCCACCGCAAAGTCATCCACCGCCGCCACGGTCTCACCCGTCTCCGCGTTCACCACGCGATAGACCCTCGCATCTGCTCCTGTCGGTACTTCAGCCGGATGCGCCATGCCTCCAGTTCGGCATGAAAGCGCACCCACTCGCCCCGACATGCTTCGCCGCCAGCTCCTGAAGGTCCGGCGGCGGATTGTTCTTCAACCAGTCAGCGATGGCCGTCGTCACGCTCCACCGCCTTCTCATAATCGATGTCCTGCAAGGTCCGGCAGAACGCGGGGATTTGCTCGACAGCGAGCACCAGCTCGCAAATGCACCGGCCGGCCTCGCCGAGCGCCGGGATGTGCGGGCCGCAATGCGGTCATCGCATAAGCAAATCTGAAATGACGCCGCGTGCGGCGCGTCGGGCCGTAACTTTTCCGTCATGGCGAAGGTCCCTTCGTGATCGGACAAAACACCCGATGCCGGTCCTTGCCGCGACCGATCCACCGCCCGCGCCAGCCCCGCTTCAAACACCACAGCTCCAGGGGTGCGTTTGGCTCGACCACCACGGGCTGCAAGCCGGACGCCAGAATGCCGTCGACCAGTCGTGTTAACGCACCGCGCCCCGGCGCAACGGCATTGAGCAGCACCAAGCGAATGCGCTGCCCGTCGCGCGTAATGAAGGTATCGGTCTTCCACTCGGCCCAGTCCAGCCAGTCGGCCACAAACACCCGCTCGCAGCCGCGCGCCCGCTCGCTCCGCAAAATTTTCACCCGGGTGGGAAAGGCCGCCATCAACCTATTGCATGTCGCGCCAAATATCATCCCTACTTCACGGCGCGAACGGAAGACTTGAGCCAGCATGCCTTGCTAGAACACGCTCGTCGCGCTCTAGAGGCAGAGTGAACTGAAGGGAGGCGCCCCGAGGTTCATTCGCGCCGGCCCACATCCGCCCGCCGTGCGCCTCGATGATCGAACGGCAGACGGTCAAGCCTATGCCGACGCCTCGGACCTTGGTGGTATAGAAGGCCTCGAATAGGCGGTCGACACTCTTCAGATCCAATCCCGGACCCGAATCTCGTACCGCCACCAGTGCGCCGTTTGATTCCTCTTTCTCCGTGCAAATCAGCAACTCGCGTGCTTCTTCGCGCATGCTGCTCATTGCCTCCATAGCGTTGATAATCAAATTGAGGATTACTTGCTGTAGTTGCACCCGATCTGCTTGGACAGTCGGCGAGGGCTCTGCGAACTGCGTCAGCACTGATACGCCGTTTTTCGTCACCTCGTCACGCGTCAGCTCGAGCACGTCGCGGATCGCTCCATTGATCTCCACGCGCTCCTTCTTCGGTGGCGCCTCCTTGAAGAGCCCCCGGATCCGGTAGATCACGTCACTGGCTCGATAAGCGTCCCTCACGATGCAATCGAGCGTTTGTCGTACCTCGCCCAGGGCCGGGGGTCGATGATCCAGAAAGTGCCGAGCGGCTTGGGCATTAGTGACTATCGCCGCAATGGACTGCGTCACTTCAGGGGCGACCGAGGCCGCAAGCCGTCCTATCGTTGTGATGCGGTCGAAGTACGCCAAATCGACCTGCACCTCGCGCAAGGCTTTGGAGGCGAGCGTCAGGGAGTGCGTTCGTAGTGGTACGGCATCAAAGGTTTTTTCAGTCCTGTCTAGTGGGGCGTCCACATGTCCACTGTCGATAATGGTGCTCTCCTTCGCATGTTCGGAGTGGAATTTTTTCAGTCGTGTAGAGGGCTGATACCGAGCTTTGTGGCCGAGCGTGTACCAAAGGCGTAGATGTCGGCTTCTAACGGCCAGGCGGAAACATCGATCAGTCTGAACATTACCGCTCGTGACTCCAGAGCGACGTGCGCGTGACTGAGGCACGCTAAAATCTCTCAAATACATGTTGGCTAGCGGCGGCTCGAAGGAGCCGCACGCTGCCAAGCTTTGTCGTTTCCACCAGCCGTAGTCACCACCAGCCGTAAGAGAAGCCCGGATAGTAATAGGTCGGATAGCCCCAATACGCACTATAGGCGGGATAGCCCCGGTACGAAGGGTACGGATAACCCCGCCGCGCCCGATAGCAATTGCGAGCGCAATCGCGAAGCTGCGGACTTGAATCTTCATGATAACTCCTGTTCGTGTTAAAAATGGCCATCCACTACCCGACGAGAATAGGAACGCGAAACTCGATGTCTAATGACAATCGGTTATTGAATCGATTTCATCGACGCGGTTTACCACGTCGGGCTTGCTGACTTATTCTGTGCCTGCCTCGCGTGACTGACGCTGATGAAGGCTCGATGCTGATGACGGGCCAGTGGGTGGAGAATTTCGAATTATCCTTCAATCCGTACCTTATCTCGCCGGCCTCGTCCTCGCGGTCTCGATGATCGCCGTTCCGGCAGGTGCCGCCTCGCTGAAAGATGAAATCTCTCCCACCGGCAAGCTGCGGGTGGCGATCGGGATCAGCCCGTCCGGCGGCGCGTTCTGGTCGACCAAGAAAGAATCCGGAGCATATGCCGGCGTGCCGGTCGACCTCGGCAAGGAGATGGCGGCGCAACTCGGCGTTCCCGTGGACTATGTGGTTTTCCAGAACTCCGGCCAGATCACCGACTCCGCCTCGAAAGGCAGCTGGGATATCACGTTCCTGCCGAAAGACCCGGAGCGCGAGACCAAGATGTCGTTCGGCCCGAGCTACATGGTCGCGGATACCACCTACATCGTCAAGGCCAATTCGCCGGTAACGAATTTTGCGACGCTCGACCAACCCGGCACCAAGGTCGCTGCCGTCAACAACACCACGATCATGCGCGGTGCGATCGCGCATCTGAAGAACGCCAAGGTGACGGGCTATCAGACCTATGACGAGATCTTCAACCTTCTGAAGGGCGGCGAGATCGATGCGTTCGCGCTGGAGCGCGACCAGCTCAACGCAATGGCCAAAAAGATTCCCGGCACACATGTGCTGGACGACACCTTCAAACAGACCGTCACCGCGGTCGCGGTGCCGCTGGATCATCCGCAGTCGCTGGCGTTTGCGACCAAGTTCATGACCGACGCCGAATCGAACGGCTTACTGCGCAAGGCCTATGACAATAACGGCCTCAAGGACATTCCGATCCGCACCAAGACGAACTAAGTACACATGCTTACGCGCCGCGCGCCGGACCTGTTCCGGGGACACCGCGAAGCTAGAGTCAGCTTACGTGCGGTTCAAAGGCCGGTACGGGTGCGACAGAAAGCCGGTGCCAATCGACCATGCGATCAGCCAGAGGCAGGTGGCAAGCGCGCTCGCGGCGGCCCATTGCGCCCGATAAAGGCTGCCGGCAACTGGGATGAGGATCACCCCGACAAAAACAAGGCCGACCAGAACAAGGGGCATCAACATGCGCGCGACAATGCCCGAGAACAGCCCCCAACTATTGCCGCGGCTCAGGCGCCATGCGCCTTTGAGGTTTAGTTCCGTGTTTCCGGTGGCGTTGGCCGGAAGCAGCACACACAAGCGCTGCAATACGATGACGCCCGCAACATAGGCCGCGGCGAGCGTCGCGCGCCCTCGCGGTAACTGTTGTTGCCCTCCTGAGCCTTTTTGCTATTAAACCGCTCCGATCGAACATCGGAGCAGCGAATCTGTGCCGGTGTGCTTCCAATGGCCCTCGGCCTGATGAGTTGGGGTTACCCCGCCGCCATTCTGGCGGGACTCGCAGTACTCGCCATTGCGTTGACGCACTTGTCTTCACCGATCGCGTTGACACTCAGTTCCCACGTCACGTGGATCGTCGTGCGTCCGTTGGGCGTGAACACGTCCGACGTCGAATCCAGGATCAGACGGTCCTTGTGACCGAGCGTCTTCACGTAGTGCTGCACCATGAGGCTTCCGCCGATCGTCCCGACCACATCCGCCGGCCGTCCGGCGCAGTGGTGAATCCTGCGGCGATGTGAGCCGGAGAACAGCCCTGATACTCTTGCTCGGCCAGGCCGAAGCACCAGGCTGGAATATCGATCTTGCCGATCGTGGCGTTGATGATGGCGGTGAACCGTATCTTTCAACGAATGAGAGGATCCATTCCAAAGAAGTTGGATTATCACGCGCGCTGCGGCAAGTAGATCTCGGAGTGGATGGACGATCCAAATTACCAACCGAAAGGCAGACGCCATGTCATCCCGTATCAAGATCCCCACCCGCGAAGAAGCTCCCGATGCATCGCAACCCGCGCTTGAGAAGGTCAACAAGACGCTGGGCTTCGTGCCGAACCTTCAGCGTCTGATGTCGATCAGCCCCGCTGCCCTCAACGGCTGGGCCGGGCTCATGGGCTCGTTGAGCACGACTCTCGACCTCAAGACCCGCGACGGCATCGCGCTCGCCGTCTCCGAGGCCGACGGATGCAACTACTGTCTGGCGGCGCACTCCTACACCGCGCGCAATCTCGCCAAAATCGACGTCGACGAGATCTCCATCAATCGCGAAGGCAGATCCGCCGATCCGAAGCGTCAGGCGGCCATTCTGTTCGCTAAACGCCTGATCGAGACCGCTGGCAAGGTGTCTGACGAGGAGTTCGAGGCGGTGCGGAAGGCTGGATGGTCAGATGCCAACATCATTGAGATGATCGCGTTGACCGCGCAGTTCCTGCTCACGAACTTCATCAACAACGCTGTGCAGACGCCGATCGACTTCCCGTCCGTGCCGCCGGCTAAGCCGAAGGTGGCGTGACTGGCGGATGGAGACCGCATCGGGCGTCTCCGTTCCGGTCCGGCCGCCCGCCCGAGACCGCTGCACGCATTCCAACACGAAAGGGCCCGCATGAAGCGAGAGATCATCCGCGTCAAGCCGCTCGCGAGCCTGCTCGAGAAATACAACGCCCCGACGGGCACGGTTGTCCGCCACGCGACACGCTGCACGTCACCGGGGCGCCCCGCTCGACAAAGCGGGCGAAATCATCAAGGGGCCCAGTACAATCAAACGCCAGACCGAGGTCGTACTTGAGCAGATGAAGCTTTGCCTGAGACCGCCGGCTCTTCGCCGGACAACGGGCTCAAACGCAACGTCTACTGCACGTCGGTCGAGTTTCTCGACACAGCGAAGATGCTGCGGTCGGATCTCGAGCAGGTGGAGGGATTCGTCGACAACATCCGCTATAGGAGCTTTCAACGGGAGGGCTGGATCCTCTTCCTTTCCGGCTGGCGCGACGAAAAGTCCCTCGTCCGCTGGCGGACAGGATGAAGCACCACGAGGCCCAGCGGAACGGCCGGGACCAGATCCTGCAGGACTACCACCTCGAGGGCGGCCAGGTCACCAAGGACACTGAGGTGCCCGCGGGCATGGCCATCACCGAGCGGAGCTCGACGAGACCGAGGTCGGCGAAGGCACCACCGTTACTCTCATCACTATGAAGCGCCCGGCGAAATGGAATGAGGCGACCAATCCGACGGACTGCGCGTTTTCGGATGCTCGTGCCATCCGATGCTGAACGCGAAAAGCTCCGGGAAGCTGGAGCTCGCTGTAGGGTAAGTGGTGCCATCGATGTCCAGCACACGCCCTTTTCGCGGAAGTCGACGAGCCACGGCACGACGATTGTCGCCATCGCGCCCATGCCTCCGTCGCTGCTGCGCCGGTCCAAGCTGTGCCGCCCCTTGTCGGCCTCGTTCGACGCGCAGTTTCCGTAGCGGTCGTTTCCGAGCTGATTGGCCTGTGGCGATCGATATCGGGACCGGATGCTGATCCTTCCGAAGATCTCCTGCAGCGGCTCCCGAAGCTCGCTTTAGAGCTTCGATCCCGCCGCGACCGCAAGATCCGGATTCCCGGGAAGGTTGATCGGGCCATGGATATGGCTATCTCGCTGTAGAGGAATTCTCGAATGAAGAAGGACCTCGACAGGCGGATCCTGCCGAAGTCCTCCGCTCCTTTGACAGATTTGGGTGTCCTCATGACGCGCCGTTCAGAACATCCACGGTCGGCGATAGGCAAGTTTCTCGCGAAGCTCTTCGTTCTCGGCTTCGAGTTGGCGGATCCTGCGGCGCACCGACTTATCGTCTTCGAGGATCGAGGAGCCGGCGAGTCTCTTGAGGGCTGAGAAGATCTTGGACATGACCTAGTTCCGTTGTTCAAATTGAAGACGATATAGACCTAGGCCTTTTCCTTGGCCTTCATAATCGGCTATTTTCGGCAGTGATCCTCTCATTCAGTGAGAATATCTATGGACCGTCTCGAAGCAATGCAGATCTTCGTGGCCACTGTTGACAGCGGCAGCTTCTCGGGCGCGAGCCGAAAGCTCGGGATCCCGCTGCCGACCGTCAGCCGGAAGGTCTCCGAACTCGAGAATCATCTGAAGTCCCGCCTGCTCGTCCGAACGACGCGGAAGCTCTCGCTCACCGACGCGGGCGCCGCGTATCTGGCGGCTTCCAGAAGGATCCTCGACGACATCAACGCCGCGGAGACGCTGGCGTCCGGCGAATACACCGCGCCGCGCGGGGAGCTCATCCTGACGGCACCGATCACGTTCGGCCGTTTTCACGTGCTCGGCATCGTCAACGACTTTCTGAAGGCGTATCCCGAGATTAACGTGCGCATGTCTCTGTCCGACCGGGGCGTCAATCTGTCCGAAGACAACATCGACATGGCGGTCCAGATCGGCGCCCTGCCCGACAGCAGCATGATCGCGACGCGCGTCGGCAGCGTCCGGCGCGTCGTCGTCGGAAGCCCGGAATATTTCGCCAAGCACGGCGTGCCGAAGCAGCTGTCGGACCTCGTCGACCTCACGTGCGTCACCTTCGCGGCACTCAACGGCAACTCGTCATGGGTCTTCCCCGGCAAGGGCCGCAGCGCGAGCCAGCCCGTCCGTCCGACGTGCCGGCTAAACATCAACACGGCCGAGTCCGCGATCGACGCCGCCATCGCCGGCATCGGTGTGACACACGTGATCTCCTACCAGGTCGCTAAGGCGGTCGCCGAAGGAAAGTTGCAGGTCGTGCTGCAGGAATTCGAGCCCGAACCGATGCCTGTGCATCTTATCCACGCGGCCCAGGGCCGTCTCCCCATCAAAATGCGCAGCTTTCTCGAATTCGGGGCGCCGCGCCTACGCAAGTCGCTTGAGAGCGACGAAGCAAAGCTCGTCACCAAACCGGCGAAGATAACTGTGGCCAAGCCGCCGAAGGGAGCCGCGAAGGCTGACGAGAAAAGCGGGTCGAAGAAGGAAAAGGCGGCGGCGTAGCGATCTCGCTGGTTTCTCTCACCCAGCAATAGCCGACTTCTGCCGGTGCGGCGCTTGAGGAACGGGATGCGCTGTGCCCCGGCACAGTATCGCACGGCGGAATTCGCGACGGACCGATCACGACGCACCGTCGGACGGGCGGGTCGTGCTGTCACTTCGCGTGCGGCGCGGCCATCGCGGCCTGGGAAACCTGGTAAGTCTGCGTCGCAACGAGGCCGATCGCGACTTCGAGGGATATCACCACCCGCTCCCAATCGATCGACTACACTTTCTGCACAACGGAGCCGCAAACTCGTTCGTTGATGCGCAATTTTATCGACCGCATATCGTCTGGATCAAGCATTCAATACAGAGACCAGCTTGTGCCAGCGACAATCCCCAACGTCATCGACCACAAACTGTTGCCTGCCCCGAGCGACGCAGGTGGGCGCCGAGTTTGTGATGCCGACTGCGCTGGTCCGTACAAGTCTGGACCGCCGAAAAGTACGGCCCCCGCCGCCGAAGGTTAGCACCTAGCCCGGTGATCCTCGAAATCAGAGAAAGGATAGACCAGATGCCGCTGCTTCGATTCAATATTCTCGAAGGCCGAATGGACGCCGAGATCGAGAAGCTCCTTGACACGGCTCACGCCGCGGTCGTCGCTGCATTTCATGTGCCTGAAGGCGATCGGTATCAACTTGTATCAGAATATCGTCCTGGCAGGATGATAACCTTGGATACCGGTCTTGGAATTCCGCGCACTAGCCGGGTCGTTTTGGTAGAGGTCACATCCCGACGTAGGCCACAGAGACAAAAGATCGAATTCTACGAGCTGTTGTGTCGGATGCTCAAGGATACCTGCAATCTCGAAAGCTCAGACATCATCGTCTCTTTCGTCGAAAATGGAGACGCTGACTGGTCGTTCGGCTCGGGCCACGCTCAGTTTCTGACTGGTGAACTTGCGTGAGCCCCGAACGGCACGATCAAAGGCTGTCCAGTCGTCTTAATTTGGCCTCGTCCCATACGATTCCAGTGCCTGCGAACGTAGAGGTGTCAACCTTTCCATCCGAGATTCCGCAACAGCGTTTCGAGGATTGCGTCGGCCCAGTCCCCGGGTACTCGAGCCAGCGATGACATTTCGATGCCTTTCGCCGCGGCGACACCGGCGGCCTGCATCCAGCCGCTTACGTCGCCGATGCGCGCGAGGTCCGGCATGACGAAATCGGCGCCCCGCATTCCAATGCTTGCATCATTGCCGTGGGTCCGTTGAAATTGTCGCCGATCCGGACTGGCACTCGAAGCTCGTGCGCTAAAGCCGCATAAGATGCGTAATCGTCGTGCATGATCGGTTTTTCCAACCAGTAGACGCCCATTCGATCCAAGTCTCTTCCACGCGCGAACGCTTCGACGACCGTAAGCGCCTGATTGTAGTCAACCATGATGGCGACGTCATCGCCCACAACGCTTCTGACCGCCTCTATCGCGGCGATGTCTTCGGTGACTGAAGGATAGCCGAGGCGGAGCTTGACGGTCTTTAGACCCAATTCGAGAAGAGCGCTCGTCTCCGCTTTCAACCTATCCTGCTCCATAAGACCAAGGCCGCGACTATCGTAGGCCGATAGCGCCTGAGGTCGCCCGCCGAGTAGCGCCGCCAGCGGCACGCGATGCATCTGAGCGATAGCATCCCAAAACGCCATATCCAGGAGGGACAGCGCCATGCCGACCGTTCCCGTGGCACCGAGGAGCGCAAACTGCCTAGCCAACAATTTCGCCGGCGCCTGGGGCGTGCTCGTTCGCGCTTTGAGGAGATCACCGGCGGGCCGATTCCAAAAGAGCTGGCCAATCTGACGCGCTGGTTCGAGACGACGACCAAACGCCCCAGCGCGAGGGCATAATGAGCAGGCAGCTCGCGAAATGGCGCGAGGGAACGACGGCAATTGTCAATCGGCCTCGAAAGATGCTTTCGCTGCCTTAACTGCGCCGGCGATAAAGCGGTGTACTTCTCGAACGCGCTGCGTCTCATGCGTGTCCGGATGCGAGGTAATCCAATAGCATCGAACAAAGCGGATGGCGGGAAGCAGGCGTATCAACTCCGGAAAGCGAACTGCTGCGTAATCGTGCAAGATGCCAATGCCGTGACCGTTGCGAACAGCCTCCACTTGCGCAACAACACTACCGCATTCGTAGCGACGCGACATAAGACGTCCAAGCGAGGATGCGTAATCCAGAGCGCGGCTGTAAGCGAAGTCCTCGACATGGGTGACGAATAAGCGGCCGGCCAGGTCCGCTGGGGTGGCAATCTGGCCTTCGCGCGAAATATAACTCTGAGCGGCATAGACGCTCAACGTATAGTTGGTCAGCTTCGAAAGGATAAGACGGCCCTGTTTCGGGCGATCGAGGGTGATGGCGATATCGGCCTCCCGGCGGGACAGAGAGAAGGTGCGTGGAAGCGGCACCAATTGAATAACGAGCCCGGAATGTCGGGCCGCCAGCGCCCCCAATTGCTCGGCTAGAAAATAATTACCGAGGCCATCCGGGGCGCCCACCCGGACAGTGCCAGTTATCGCCTCCGTGCCCGCCCCGATCGTTGAACCGACTTTGAGAAATTCACTTTCCGCGCGTTCCGCGGCTCCGACCAGAGCTTCCCCTGCCGGCGTCAGCGTGCAACCAAACGTGTGCCGCTCGAGCAGCTTGGCATTGAGACTCTTCTCCAATGCGGTGAGCTTACGGGCGACGGTTGCGTGATTCAGTTTCAGGTGCTTCGACGCTTTCAAGATCTGCCCTGCTCGCGCCACATCGAGAAAGATCCGAATCCGCTCCCAATCCATCGACTACACTTTCTGTACACCGGCGCCGCACATTCTATCATTGATGCGCAATTTTAACCAACCAGCTGGCTTTCAGTGATAGCCGATGTCCGCTCGAACTTTTCCGCGAAATACCCAATAGGACCAGCTACTGTACATCAAGATCACAGGTAGCAGCACAAGGGTGCCGACCAGAAGGAACGCCTGGGTTCGGGCGGAGGACGCGGCCTCCCACAAAGTGAAGTGGTGCGGAACGATCATTGGATAAAGGCTGATGGCGATGCCCGAATACGATAAGACGAAGAGCAGGATCGCCCCAGCGAACGGCAGGACTTGAGCCTGGCGGTTGCCGAGGGCGCGCCACGTGACGAGCGCGACCGCCGCGGTCGCGATCGGAACCGGGGCCAACAGGAGGAGATTTGGCCAAGCGAACCATCGATCGGCGACGGCCGAATTTGCGAGAGGGGTCCAAATGCTCACAATGACGATGGCTACAAGCACGGCCACAAGACACACACGGCCGTAGCGGCGAGCCGCGCTCTGGATGTCGCCTTCCGTTTTCAGGATCAGCCATCCCGCGCCGAGAAGCCCATAGCCGAACAGGAGGGCGATGCCGGTGAGGATCGAGAATGGCGTTAAGAAAGAAAATGAGCTGCCTGAGAACGCCCGCCCAGCGACCTCGTACCCTTGAATGAAACTGCCGAGCACCAAACCCTGTGCAAACGTCGCAATGCCTGATCCATAAGAGAAGGCGTGATCCCAAAACGTCTTATGCTCGCCATCGCGGAAGCGAAACTCGAAGGCGACGCCGCGGAACACCAGCGCAAGCAACATCACAAGGATCGGGAAATAGGTAGCCGGAATGATGACGGCGAAGGCGAGCGGGAAGGCCGCCAGCAGGCCGAGCCCACCGAACACGAGCCACGTCTCGTTCCCATCCCAGATCGGTGCGATCGAATTCATGATCGTATCTCGCGCTGCAGTGTCCGGCGCGAAGCCAAAGAGCATGCCGACACCGAGATCGAAACCGTCGAGCAAGACGTAGAAGAACACCGCCATCGCCAGAATCAGTGTCCAGATCGGCACGAAGTCGAGGACCTGGGTCATGCGCCATCTCCCGCGCCAACATGCCCTCCGGCCAAGACGGGGGCCTTGGGTCGTCCAGCCTCGATGGCCGCGTCTGGCTCTTCAGTAGTTGCCGGACCTGTCCGCACGACGCGCCACATGAGGAGCACACCAGAAGGATACATGAACAGATAGACGGCCACATAGGCGAGCAGAGAGATCAGTAGGTCGGAGCCGGTCAACGACGGCGACACCGAGTCCGCAGTGCGCAACAGGCCGTAGACTGTCCAGGGTTGGCGTCCGACTTCCGTCACGACCCATCCGGCAATGACGGCGATGAAGCCGATTGGAATTACGAGCTGACACAGTTGGAGAAAGAGCGGCGTATCATCGAGCCGGCCACGCCAACGAAGCCAGCCGCCAAGTAGTACAATACCAAGCATCACGAGGCCGCAACCGACCATGATGCGAAATGCGAAGAATGGAATCGCGACCGGCGGTCGCTGATCCGCCGAAAAATCCTTCAGACCCTTGACCTCTCCGTCGATCTCGTGAGTCAGGATAAGGCTCCCCACGAAAGGCACGTCGAGCGAGAAATGATTCGTTTCGGTCTTCTCGTCGGGGATGGCGAAGAGCGTGATCGGAACGCGGCGGCTGGTTTCCCAATGCGCCTCGATTGCCGCAAGCTTGGCCGGCTGGTACTTTAGGGTGTTGAGCCCCTGATGGTCACCGAGGAATATCTGCAGCGGCACCAAGACGGTCAAGAGCCACAGCGTCATTGACAGCATAGTTCGACCTTCTTCGGCGCACTTCTCACGCTGCAACAGATAGGCTCCGACGCCCATCACGACGAAACCTGTGGTGATAAAAAATGCCACCACCGTGTGCGCGAGCCGCGACAGAAATGACGGATTGAAGACGACTTGCAACCAGTCCGTCGGAAAGAAGCGGCCGTCGATGATCTCGTAGCCCGCCGGCGTCTGCATCCAGCTGTTGGCCGCCAGTATCCAAAACGAAGAGAGCAGCGTGCCCAGCGTCACCATCAGCGCCGCAACGAAATGGGCCCATTGCGGCACCAGCTTTCGTCCGAACAAAAGCACGCCTAGAAATGCAGCCTCGAGGAAAAACGCCGTCAAGCCCTCGTAGGCGAAGAGCGGCGAGAGGACGTTTGCGGTGGCGTCCGAGTAGCGGCTCCAGTTCGTGCCGAACTGGAAAGGCATGACGATACCCGTCACGACGCCCATCCCGAACGAAATCGAGAAGATCTTGATCCAGAACATCGAAACGCAAAGATAGACTTGGCGCCCCGTTACAAAGTTGAGCCCCTCCAGCAACGCGATGTAGGCGGCAAGACCGACCGTGAAAGCGGGAAGCAGAATGTGCCAACCGATTACCCAAGCAAATTGCAATCGGGATAAGAAGACTGGATCAAAGCCCATCGCCAACCTCACAACGGCTCTCAAGCGCCTTGAACTGTTGCTCGAATGCGTATGCATAGTTCACCAGCGCGATGTCGCCGGTGCCGAGGTCAACCACACCGTTTTTGGCAAGCGCTTCCGTGAGTCGAAGCGACGGCGGCTCAAAGCCGAACGCTGCAGCCCCGGCCAGCGTCGCTCCCGCCCAATTCAGTACGGTCCGCCGCGATCGGTCGCATACATCCGTCCCCTCTCGTCGAGCTAACGAAGTTGCTCTCTCCACGGGATTCCTTCAACTCTGGCGTCGGCCGACCGACCCCGAGGCTGTGCGCCACAGCACAGCGGCCTTAGCGCATACTGCGAATTAATTGGAGGATGCCGCCGCCGCCGGATAAAGGCAAATGCCCTGTGACTATCTATCCGATAACCATTTATCATGGACCTTACGGTCGATGACTAAGGCGAAAAGCCTGTTGAAATCGCCGCCAGGACACGATTGAAACTGGCAATGTCTGTACCTGCCAATTCTCGCGCAAACAGGCTGTCGCGTCGTTCATCGTTGGATCGGCGAAAGCTCGCACCGTATCGCTGTCTTTCGTAGAGTCCGTCGGGGTGTGCTGCTAGCGCCGCCTCGAAATCAGCGCGGCGCTGCGCGATGTCCTGAGCCCCGCGAACCGTCTTGGAGGGAGCCCGCGCGCTGCCGGGCCCGCGAGCCAGCAGGTCCGGAAATCCGTTTGAACTACCGGCGCGCCTCCGTCGCCATCCTCACGGCTAGGCCGGTGAGCACCGTTCCCATCACCCACCGTTGGACGGTCGCAAAGGTTGGGCGTTGTGTGAGAAAGTGCGCGATCGACGCAGCGGACGTCGCGATCATAGCGTTCACGAACACGCTGATGAATATCTGGGTGGTGCCGAGAACGAGCGCTTGCCCCAGCACGCCGCCATTCGCCGGGCTGATGAACTGCGGCAACAGCGACAGGTACATAACCGCGATCTTAGGATTCAGCAGGTTGGTGAGGAAGCCCATGAGGAAGAGCTTGCGCGGGCTATCCTCGGGCAGATCGTTCACCTGGAAGGGGGAACGTCCACCCGGGCGCACGGCCTGCCAGCCTAGCCAGAGAAGATATAGGGCGCCCGCGAAGCGGACGGCATCGTAAGCGTAGGGCACGGCCAACACGAGCGCGGTGATGCCGAATGCCGCGCATAGCATGTAGAAGACGAACCCGAGTGCGACCCCGCCCAGGGAGATCAGGCCGGCGGTCCGCCCTTGGCAGATCGATTGCGAGACAAGATAGACCATGTTAGGCCCTGGCGTCAGGACCACGCCCAGCGCAATCGCCGCGAAGGTGAGCAAGCTGGTGATGGGTGGCATCTGCTATCTCCACTACGAAAAGAATATCCAGACGCGCGGCTCAAAGCCTTCGCGCTTCCCGATGGGTATCCATCTTCAGCGTCAGTCACGCGAGGCGGGCACAGAATAAGCCAGCAAGCCCGACGTGCTAAACGGCGTCGATGGCATCGATTCAATAACCGATGGTCATTAGACGTTGGGTTTCGCGTTCCTATTTTCGTCTCGTCTGCAGAGGAATTCGGAAGATTGGACTATTGTGAAATACACAACGAGATTAGTTGCCGAATTTCTTGCGGTTACCTTCGTGGGAGGAATTGGGCTTGCAGTCGATACCACGGGCATATCTCTTATCCTGTTTCCTGAGATTGCCGCTTTAGCGTATGATGTATTCACGCGCCCCTGCGGAAAATGGGCAAGCCAACCAATCAGACTAGTTGCTACCCCTACGATCACCGCGATCCTAGGGGTGATGATTACCCGACACTGGGAATACAGCGCCCTCGCGGTAACTGTTGTTGCCCTCCTGAGCCTTTTTGCTATTAAACTGCTCCGATCGAACATCGGAGCATCCATCTCTGCCGGTGTGCTTCCAATGGCCCTCGGCGTGATGAGCTGGGGTTACCCCGCCGCCATTCTGGCGGGACTCGCAGTACTCGCCATTGCGTTGACGCTCTGGAAGCGCCTTGATCCTCATCGTTACCTATCTGAGGGGAGCAAGGAGAGCCGGATTATTGAGACCGCCGAAACTCCGCCGAGAGATCGGTTCTGGATCTTCGCACTGACGGCATTCGTCTTCGCGCTGGGAGTGGCGGCTCAAGCAACGGGATTGCGCTTCCTGTTATTCCCTCCACTGATCGTCGTAGCCTATGAATTATTCGGCCACCCGGAGCTTCCTGGCTGGATGTCACGGCCGGTATTGTTTCCTCTCGTATGTTTCCTGACCGCGTCCATCGGCTTACTCCTGAGCACGGGCTTTCACGCAGAGTTTTTGGGCGTGACGGTTACCATGCTTTGCTCGATTGCTATTTTGCGGATGTTTAAAGTCCATATGCCACCTGCCCTCGCCGTTGGTTTGATACCGTTCGTCATCCTCCATCCCACCTTTTGGTATCCGATTTCGGTGTTCTTGGGCGCCGCCGCGCTCATCGCGTTCACCAGAGCATACAGCTTTATTACTCATCAGTCGGCAATATAGGCGACACTCGGCGCTCTGAAGAAAGACTGGATGAGCCGGGGCGCAGCCTTGAGACGAGCCAACTGCGCCTCGATCTTGTCCTGCAACCGCTCACCCTTGCGCAGCGGCGTCCTGGCCACGCCAGCGCGCTTCATATGAGTGGTCTGGGTTCAACTCCGGCGCGTATCCTGGCAGGTAGTGCAGCGTCAGCCGCCCCTCGGTCGATTGCACATAGTCTTCAGCAGCCTTGTCTTGTGCCGGGCGATGGCCAGATAGGTCTCGCGCTGACACCGCTCAATCGCCTCGGATCGCGCTGATACGCCCGTTGCGAGGGCTTTTGCGGCGTCAGATTGAGCTTGCCGAGCAGCGGGCGACCATTCATGCATGACAAGAATAACTCACACTCGCGCGGCAAGACTACCGCCGCCGCACTGGACAAGCGATTATCCCAAGGCCACACCAGGCCGCGCGCGACGAGACGAAAATGTCACTCCAAGACAAACTGGACGCGCTGAAAGCCGAGCGTCTCGCCAAGACGCCGCCGAAGGTGACGCTGGTTCGACAACGGGCGGTGGAAGAGCTCGCCGCATCCGGATTGGCCGAGCGGGCCATGCACGCCGGGGAGCAAGCCCCCTCTTTCCAGCTGCGTGACGGCTACGGCGAGGCGTTCTCCTCGCGCGAGGCGCTGCGTCGCGGCCCGATCGTCCTCGTGTTCTACAGGAGGAGATGGTGCCCCTACTGCAACGTCGAATTAGTTCGGCATCCGGGGATCATTCGCCTTGTAGCCCGACCGAAAACAACTGTCGCTATTGAATTTAGCAACTTCATCGTCGATGCCTTTAGAGAGTGAGGAGGCACAACGCGATGACGCGTACCGAAATGCTCAACTTTAAATCGCCGTAATTATGATGCAACTACCGCCAACACCTCTTCTCCTCTATTGAGGCAACGGATCACGGCAGCTTTCGAGCCGCCGTAGAGACCTTGATGATACAACAAACGACTTTGAGCCGCTGCATTCGTCGACTTTAGTATACGATCGGAACGCCCGTCTTCGATCGATATAGTGGCGGCGTCCGAGAAACACGATTCGGTCAACCGCTTCCTACGCGTCGCAAGGAGCATCCTTGAACAGGTCGACAGTTTTGTAGTATCGGCGCAAATGACAGAACGTGGTTAGCATGGTCGGCTCTCAGTAGGCTTCTATACGTCACTTGCGCTAGCAATCTTCGGGCGACTCTCGTCGAATACACGCAACAATTTCCGCACGTCGAGGTAGAAATGATTGAGCGTTCGAGGAGTCGTCTCACGACCGCTCTGCGCGACGCTGCCATCGTAACCGGCGAACGAGCGTTGCTTGGTTCCAGATCGATGTCGCTTTGGACCGAACGCATTCTGGCTGTCTTACCCGAGAGCCATAAATTAGCCGGAGACCAACCAGTGGCATGGACGGACCTTGGCGAAGAAGTTCTCTTGCTGGGGGTGACGCGATCCCGGACCAGCTATTCAAGCGTGCGACGCGCCGCCCCTTTAGCGGCGGCGTCCGCGCAATTTGGATTTGCGGATCAGCCCTTCATACTGATGGGCAAGCAGATAGCCCTGAACCTGTGCCACCGTATCCATGGTCACGCTGACCACGATCAGAAGCGAGGTACCGCCAAAGTAGAACGGCACGGAGGCGTAGGAAATCAGAATCTCCGGGATGAGACATACGATCGCAAGATAGATCGCGCCAACCACCGTGATGCGCGACAGCACATAGTCGATGTACTCGGCCGTGCGCTCGCCCGGGCGGATACCCGGAATGAAGCCGCCATGCTTCTTCAGGTTGTCGGCAGTCTCGATCGAGTTGAACACGATCGCGGTGTAGAAGAAGGCGAAGAACACGATCAGCGCAAGATACAGGAACAGGAACAGCGGCCGGCCGTGGCTGAGCTGCGTGGTCAGCCACTGCATCCATTCCGGCCCCTTGCCGGCGTTGAAGTTCGCGACCGTGGTCGGCAGCAGCAGCAGCGAGGACGCGAAGATCGGCGGAATCACGCCCGAGGTGTTGAGCTTGAGCGGCAGATGCGAGGACTGGCCTTCGAACATCTTGTTGCCGACCTGGCGCTTCGGATACTGGATTAGGAGGCGGCGCTGGGCGCGCTCCATGAAGACAATGAAGGCGATCACGGCGACCGCCATGACGATCACGACCAGGATCAGGCCGGTCGACAGCGCGCCCTGACGGCCGAGTTCGAGCATGTTGGCGAGCGCCGAGGGCAGCTCGGCGACGATGCCGGACAGGATGATCAGCGAGATGCCGTTACCGATACCACGCGAGGTGATCTGCTCGCCGAGCCACATCAGGAACATGGTGCCGCCGGTCAGCGTAATCGTCGTCGACAGCAGGAAGAACATGCCGGGTTCGCTGACGACGTTGCCGGCGCCCTGCAAGCCGACGGCGATGCCGTAGGACTGGAACGTGGCAAGGATCACCGTGAGATAGCGGGTGTACTGATTGAGCGTCTTGCGGCCCGCCTCACCTTCCTTTTTCAGCGCCTCGAGCTGCGGCGAGACCGTGGTCAGCAGCTGGATGATGATCGATGCCGAGATGTACGGAATGATGTTCAGCGCGAAGATCGCCATGCGGTTGATGCCGCCGCCGGCGAACATGTTGAACATGCCGAGGATGCCGCCCGCCTGCGAGCGGAACACCTGCTCCCAGACGTTGGGGTCGATGCCCGGCAGCGGGATATAGGTACCGAGCCGATAAACAAGCAGCGCACCCAGCGTAAACCAGATGCGCTTCTTTAGTTCTTCGGCCTTGGCCAGCGCGGCGAAATTGAGGTTTGCCGCAAGTTGTTCTGCTGCTGAGACCATGTCTTTGTCTTTGGCTTTCTCCCGCGCGCCCCCTGCTGCCGCAATTTCCGGACCCGAACCCTCAGCAGTCGTCGGATACTATCTGGTATCCGGCTTCGATAAGTCCATTGTTCCAGAAGGCAAACGCCGGCAATGACGCAGATGTTATGTCGATTGGCTTGGCGTCGACGGCCTGCTGCAGGTGGTCGAGATTGATCTCGGTAAACTCGACGCGGAACACGTTGTTGAAGCCGCGCTTGGGCAGACGGCGATGCAGCGGCATCTGGCCGCCTTCAAAACCCTTGATGCGCACGCCCGAGCGCGCGGTCTGGCCCTTGCCGCCGCGGCCGGCCTGCTTGCCCTTGCCTGAACCGATGCCGCGGCCGACACTCATGCGCTTCTTGCGCGAGCCGGCGTTGTCGGCGCTATCGCTGAGCTTCATCGCGCTTCTCCTTAAGAAAGATTACTTGTCGCCGACGATGCGGACGATGTGTTGAACCTTGGCGATCATGCCGCGAACTTCCGGGCTGTCGGGCAGTTCGGCAGTGCGGCCGATCTTGTTGAGCTCGAGGCCGATCAGGGTCGAGCCCTGCGAGTGATGGCGGCGGATTGCGCCGCCGGTCTGCTCGATCTTGATCGTCTTTGCGGCCTTCGACTTGGCGACCACGTCCTGGACGCCCAGCCTCTAGAACACCGCGCGCATCGGGCCGCGGCGATGATGCCGGTACCGGCCGGAGCGGCACGCAGGTAGACACGGCCGGCGCCATGACGGCCGAAAATGTCGTGATGCAACGTACGGCCTTCGCGCAACGCGCGCCTTGCCGTGACCGAAGCCTGCGCGCCCTTTTGGTCGCCGATCACGACCAGCGCCGCAAAGCCGAAGCACTTGCCGTCCTTGACGACCTTCGCCACGCGATTGATGTGGACGAGCTTGTCGACGAACTCGCTGTCGCGCTCCTCGCGCTTCCTGCTCAGTTCGCGTCCGCCGCGTTCGCGTTCACCTGCTATGGTGTTTTCCAATTTCTACGGGGTCGATACCCCTGTCGTAAGTTTTCGATCTCGTTAGAAGCTCAGCCCCTCTCGCGTGCGGCATCCGCAAGCGCCTTGACGCGCCCGTGATAGAGGTAGCTGCCGCGGTCGAACACGACTTCCTTGACGCCCTTCTGCACGGCGCGCTCGGCAAGCAGCTTGCCGACCGCCTTGGCCGCGTCGATGTCGGCGCCGGTCTTGCCGCCATCGCGCAAGCAAGAGCGCCTGACGGAACGTGAGCCAGTTTTGTCCTGCAAAACCGTTCTCGAGAGTGGCGCCCCAAAGCAGCAGGATGTTAATGCCGGAGTACGATCGCGGCGCCGACGTAGATTGCTGGCAGAGGTGCTTGCTCCGCGTCAGGGATGGAAGCCCGGCAGGGTGAAAGCCCGGCCCCCAGGGCCGAATTTCAGCGAAGACGACAGCCCCGAAGGGGAGACGCCCGAACTGATCTGGAGCGCCAGTCCGCACGGATCTCTGAATCAAGGCTGCATGCGCAGAGGCTTTTTGCGCATTCGCATCATCCGAGCAGGCGGATGGCTTTCCATTCGCACGGATGCAGGCGCGATAGAGCCAGGGCTCGACATAGCTACCCTTCCAGATTCCCCGGCCGACGCACTCAGCGTCGCGCTAGGCGCTGCCATATCTACCTTTTGAGTATTGAGGCCAGTCCAGCGCTAGGCGCTTGCGCACAAGCCATTCGCCGAGGTCCGCGCCATCGACCGAACAGGTCGCTACTGTGCGGCCATATTGATCGAGGCTGAGCGGTACGCACCGCCTTACGGAACGGCTGGAATCGGATGGCGATGCGGTTGAGCCTCTCCCTCAACAGGAGGGATTAGGCTGAAAGCACCGGATGCCTAAAACCGTGCTGCTACGCCTATACCCGCTCGATGCCAATCCACGCACCGCGATGTGCCAGCCATAGCGCCTAAGGGATTGCGACCTTCGGCTCCATAAGTTGTTGCGCGAGCAAGCCGGCGTGCGGCGTGAGCGCAGAGAAATCACGCGCGCAAAGATAAAGCCGCCTAAGCGCCCAGCGGTCTTGCAGCGGCACAATAGCCAAGCCGAGGTGTGCCAAGTCTTTAGCGGAAGCCTCCGATAAAATGGCGATCCCAACAGCGGACCTAACCAACATCGCGACGCTCTCAATCCGTCTGAGTTGAATGCGGTAGTAAATCTGGCGACCCAGGCGGGCTGCACGTTCTCCCAAATGAGCTTCCAGCGCAGCATCGGACAAGCCGACGAACGGCTCACCCACGATTTCCACAAAAGCTATCGATCGTTGATCGCTGATGCGATGCGTTTCGCTCGCCACAACGACGAGTTGATCTTGCGCGATAAGGCGAGTTTGCAATGCTGCCAAATCGGCGACGTCGGCCACAACTCCCAAATCAGCGCGACCTTCTGCGATGGCCAGTGCAATCTCAGTGCTTGGCCGTTCATGGAGGTCGATAGAAAGATCCGGATAGGCTACCAAGAATCGGCCGAGTTGATGCGGTAGAAGAGCAGCCAACCCGGCCGTGTTGGACAAGAGCCTGATGCGCCCTTTCAGGCCAGTGCCGTAGGTACGCAGTTCTCCACGCATCTGCTCCACCTGGTCCAGGATCAAACGGGCATGGCGGATCATGGCATCACCGGCCGCAGTCGTAGTGACCCCCCGCCTGTTTCGCTCCAGAAGTTGCGCGCCAAGCGAAGTTTCCATTCCGGAAATGCGCTCGCTCACGGATGCGAGAGCTAGATTCATGACCTCGGCGCCCCTGGTGAGGCTGCCTTGCTCCACCACGGTCAGGAACAACCGCATATCCGTCAAATCGAAGCGCAATGCCCTTCCTTCGTTTCTGCCGAACTTTCCCATCGGAAACTACCAATTGTGACGTTTGGCTGGCTCGCTTACTCTACTAGATGCGACGTCATATTCTCCGATTTTCGATGGTAGCACAAGGGATTGAGGAGATCGCATCTTGATGGGAGCTGGTTCGCTCGCCGGCCCGTCACACCATCAGTGCGCGGCTGCCATCGGTTTATACGAAATCTTCGAATGCAACACTTTCCAGGCCGGGTGAGCCAAAATGAACGATTACTTTTCGCCGTACGTCCTGATTATCGCGTTGACATTCTTCCTCGCCGGGATCGTCAAGGGGGTGACGGGGATGGGGCTGCCAACCGTCGCTATGGGCATTCTCGGGGCGGTCATGTCGCCCGTCAGCGCAGCTTCACTGCTGGTTATTCCATCCTTTGTCACCAATGTTTGGCAACTGGTTACGGGACCGGATTTCCTCGGCGTGATGAAAAGGCTTTGGCTGATGATGCTCGGCATCGTGGTTGGCACACTCGCCGGCTCATGGCTTCTGACAAGCACCAATACCGGATGGACAAGTGTTGGAATGGGCTCCGCCTTAGTTCTCTATGCAGTGCATAGCCTCTGGGCGAAGCCGTTGTCGGTTCCCGCGCGCCTTGAGCGTTTACTATCGCCTGTTATTGGGTTGACGACCGGGGTAATCACCGGAGGAACTGGGTTTTTTGTGATCCCCGGCGTTCCCTATGTCCAGGCCCTCGGCCTTTCCAAAGATAATCTTATCCAGGCGCTCGGGCTGTCGTTCACGGTCTCGACAATTGCGCTTGCAGCGGGCCTGGCTCGTGGCGGAGCTTTTCATCTTGGAAATATTACTTTGTCCGCGCTTGCCGTCATTCCATCGTTGCTGGGCATGCGGGTCGGAACAGCGATCCGTGAGCGCATAAGCGCCACAACTTTTCGGCGCTGGTTCCTGATCTTCCTTGCCATTCTTGGTCTCGAACTCGTCGTTCGCCCATCCTTCTCCTGAGACAGATGACGATGCACCGGAACGTAAGCCCCTCCGTTCCATCGGGCCCCGCCACCATCACCGAGCGCTTATGACGCTCTCTCTGCAAGTGGAACAATTGAGCGCGAGAGAGTGGTGGCCATGTGCGATGCGTTGGCACACCGACTCAGGGACATCAGGCAGACCTGTCTTCCGCGCACTCTGCCGCCTGGACCCAGCCTGCGGCGGTCAGCGTGCAGCCGGATGTGTGCCGTTCGAGCAGCTTGGCATTCAGGCTCTTTTCCAGCGCGGTCAACTGCCGCCAACCGTCGCGTGATTCAGTCGCAGATTTTCTGACGCTTTGAGGATCTACCGTCCGCGCGCGACCTCCGGGAATATCTTCACCCGCTCCCAATCCGTCGACTACACTTTCTGCACAACGGAGCCGCACTTTCATTCCTTGATACCAAATTTATTCACCGTAGATCGTCCGAGATCAAGCTTTCAATGCCCCCTCCTCAGCAGTCGAGGTGATCCATGCGCAGCTCTTACCGCACTGGACCGAGGCCGGAGCATATGAGGCTACGGCTCAACGGAGAAAGACATGCCCCTACTTCGATTTGATGTGGTTGAGGGTCGCAGCGATGCCCGAGATCACCAAGCTCCTCGATGCGGCACATGAGGCGGTCGTGAAGGCGCCGAACGTGCCTGTGCGCGACCGCTACGAGGTGGTGCACCAGCATCCTGCGCATGAGCTCATCGTTCAGGACACCGGCCTTGGCATCGAACGCAGCAAAGACCTGGTGCTGATTTCCATCGTCAGCGTCGGCAGGAGCGACGAGTTGAAGCAGGCCTTGTACAAGGCACTCGCGGACGAGCTCGAGCGCCAGTGCGGCCTCGCGCGGACGGACGTCATGATCTCGCTGACGACAAACACGAAGTCGGACTGGAGCTTCGGCTTTGGCGAGGCGGAATTCCTGACCGGCACGCTTTGAGCGCAGCATTCGCGGCGCATCAGGCAGTCGAACGCGCAAACTCACTGAAGCAGCGCGCATAGCGCGGAAGGAGGCCCTCATGGGCTATGCAACAATCAACCCGTTCAACGAACGAACCCTAAAGACATTCGCCGAGCATGATGATGCTCATGTGGAAGAGACGATAGGCCGAGCTCATTCCTTATACTCACTGGACTGGTCTAGGCGGCCGATCGAGCATCGGAAGGCGATCGTGAAGAAGGCGGCGGCCATCCTTCGCGAACGGCGCGGGAAGCTTGCGGAACTGGTTACACTTGAAATGGGCAAGCTCATCGCTGAGGCTCGTGCCGAGGTGGATCTGAGTGCCGACATTCTCGACTATTATGCCGATAACGCCGCACAGTTCCTCGCAGCCCAGCCCCTAAAGAACGCGGATGGGGAGGCATGGGTGGAGAGCGCGCCCATGGGGGTGCTGTTCTGCATCGAGCCCTGGAATTTTCCCTATTACCAGCTCGCCCGGGTTGCCGGTCCCAACCTAATGGCTGGCAATACGCTCATCGTAAAGCATGCGCCGAACGTGCCGCAGTGCGCGCTCGCCTTCGCAGAGTTGTTCATCGATGCCGGCGCGCCTGCCGGAGCCTACAGCAATTTGTTCGTCAGCAACGAGCAGGCTGCCCGGATCATTGCCGATCCGCGCATCATCGGAGTTGCGTTGACCGGCAGCATGAGGGCGGGCGCCGCGGTCGCGTCGGAGGCAGGCCACGCGATGAAGAAGAGCACAATGGAGCTGGGCGGCAGCGACGCCTTCATCGTGGTCGAAGATGCCAATCTGGACGACGCTGTCAGATTGGGGGTTTGGGCCAAGATGAACAACACCGGCGAATGCTGCGTGGCGGCCAAGCGGTTTATCCTGCACGAGGCTATCGCCGACGCCTTCATGAGCCGCTTCAAGGCCGAGCTTGAAAAGCTCGTGCCGGGTGATCCGATGGACGAGGCTACGACGCTCGGACCACTCTGCACGGAGAATGCGCTCGCGCTGGTTCTTCAGCAGATCGAGACCGCGATCAAAGGCGGAGCGAAGGTCCTCCTGGGCGGCAAGCGGGTCGAGCGCCCCGGCTATTATCTCGAACCGACAATCATCACCGACATCACGTCCGACAATCCGGCTTTCTACGAAGAATTCTTTGCGCCCGTGGCGTTGATGTTCCGCGTGCCCGACGACGCGGCCGCCATTGCCCTCGCCAACGACTCCCCATTCGGTCTCGGCGGCACGATCATGACCACCGACATCGAGCGCGGAAAGCGGATCGCACGCGAGATCCAATCCGGCATGGTGTTCATCAACGCGCCGACCTGGACTGCACCGGATCTTCCCTTCGGCGGCATCAAGAACTCGGGCTACGGGCGCGAGCTCTCCGAACTCGGTATTGGCGAGTTCCTGAACAAGAAACTCATCCGCGTAGCATGACGGAGCCTGCCGGACGCAGCGGTTCGCCATGATCCGATCGGGATTATATCGTCATCACGGCGCCGAAGCACGATCGGAGCGCATTCAAGGCCCTGCGCGATGCGTTGAGGGATGCCGTCGACGGCCTCTCGAAGCGGGCCGGGTTCGCTCGCCGGCCCGTCACACCATGAGCGCACGGGTGCCATCGGTTCACGCGAAATCATCGAATGCAACACTTTCCAAGCCGGGTGAGCCAAAATGAACGATTACCTATCGCCGCACGTCCTAATTATCGCGTTGACGTTCCTCCTCGCCGGGATCGTCAAGGGCGTGACGGGGATGGGGTTGGCGACCGTCGCTGTGGGTATTCTCGGTGCGGTCATGTCGCCCGTCAGCGCAGCTTCGCTGCTGGTTATTCCATCCTTTTTCACCAGTTTTTGGCAACTGTCTACGGGGCCGGCTTTCCTTGCCGTGATGAAAAGGCTTTGGCTGATGATGCTCGGCATCGTGCCTGGCACAATCGCCGGCTCATGGCTTCTGACGCGCGCCAATGCTGAATGGACAAGTGTTGGATTGGGCTCCGCCCTGGCTCTCTATGCAGTGCATAGCCTCTGGGCGAAGCCGGTGTCGGTTCCCGCGCGCCTTGAGCGTTTACTATCGCCTGTTATTGGGTTGACGAACGGGGTAATCACCGGAGGAACCGGGGTTCTTGTGATCCCCGCCGTTCCCTATCTTCAGGCCCTCGGCCTTTCCAAAGATAATCTTATCCAGGCGATCGGGCTGTCGTTCACGGTCTCGACGATTGCGCTTGCGGCGGGCCTGGCTCGTGGCGGAGCTTTCCATCTTGGGAATATTACCTTGTCCGCACTTGCCGTCATTCCATCGTCGCTGGGCATGTGGGTCGGAACAGCGATCCGTGAGCGCATAAGCGCCACAACTTTTCGGCGCTGGTTCCTGATCTTCCTTGCCATTCTTGGCCTTGAACTCGTCGTTCGTCCATTCTTCTTCTGAGACAGATGACGATGCACCAGAACGTAAGCCCCTCCGTTCCATCGGGCCCCGCCACCATCACCGAGCGCTATGACGCTCTCGTTGCGAGTGGAACAATTGAGCGCGATCCGGCGCAAGAGACTGTGGTGGTCGCGCTCGATGCGTTGGCGCACCAACTCAGGGACATCAAGCAGACCTGCTTTGGCTTGAACCAACTTCTCGGTCGGGGGGACATCTCCGCCGAAAAGCGGCGCGGAATGTATATTTTCGGCGGAGTCGGCCGGGGCAAGACGATGCTCATGGACCTTTTTTTCGAGAGTGTCCCGTTGGAAGCCAAGCGCCGGATACATTTTCACGAGTTCATGGCGGATGTGCACGACCGCCTCCGGAAAGCTCGCGAGAAGATGGAAAGCCGCCGTATGAGCGATGGTGATCCGCTTTCACGTACGGTTCGAGCACTCGTGAAAGAAGCGAGACTTCTTTGCTTCGATGAGCTTGTCGTTACAGACATCGCCGATGCCATGATGATCGGGCGCGTCCTAACCGAATTGTTCTCTCAAGGCGTCGTGCTTGTTGCAACCTCTAATGTCGATCCGGATTGCCTTTATGAGGGTGGTATCTATCGTGAATTATTCTTGCCCTTCATTGCACTTTTGAAAGCGCACGTTGACGTAGTGAACCTCAACGCCCGTACCGACTTTCGTCTAAAAAAACGGAAAGGGGAAGGCGTCTGGTATACGCCAGCGGATGCAAACGCTAAGGCCGCACTTGATCGCCTCTTCGCTCGTCTCACCGATAATGTCCCACCCGAGCCGTTAACATTGCCCGTAGTAGGTCGAACGATCCGCGTACCGCTTCAAGCGCGTGGCGTCGCTCGCTTCAGTTTCCGCGATTTGTGCCTCGCCCCAATGGCAGTCGTAGATTACATCACCATAGCACAGAGGTTTCATACTCTCATTATTGAGGGTCTGCCCGCGAGATTCAGTCATCGGAATCACGTTAAGCGCCTCTGTTCACTTATCGATGTTCTCTACGTACGGCACGTGAAACTCATCGTTTCTGCCGATGGCGACCCACACAGCATTTATCTTGGTATGGTTGCGGTTTTCGGCGGGGCAATAGGTTTGCCACCCGATCAGTCTGACACTTTCCCTGAATCGCTGGAGTCAAGGCGGGCTGTGTCACGCCTCATCGAGATGCGCTCGCGCGACTATCTCGGCCTCATTTAGACTCATGCTGGTCGAGAAAAGTGCGATCCTCGCATTGAAGGTTGTGCTTGGGAATTTACGCTATGTTAAGTCCGCTGCAGAGAAGCGGAGCTTTCGACAAGCGGCGATCGAGCTGGGTCTTTGGGAATCGACGATCAGTCGGGGTATTCGGGAACTGGAAGACGAGATTGGCGTCGCCCTGGTTAGCCGGGCCGCTCATTGAGCGCGACGCGTTCGTGAACGGAAAAACGAATAATTCCTTCAGCGTATCGATGTGTCGCTCAAGGAACTGGACGAAAGGTGTCAATGCGAAGGCGTGGTCACCGGCCATTCGCCTGTGGTTGGGAATGATGACGTTGTCGAAGTCTGTTTGGCAGCTCGGACACCAGGACACCTTTCCACGGGCGCCAATTGCTTCGATCTGCTTCAGTGTGCTGAGCCCAGCACGACCGGAGGTGTGCGCGTCACCGGAAGAATTTGGAGACCCCGCAGCAGGCCGAGGGGCCGACGACGACTTTGTAGCTCATGCCCATCGCCGGATCACGTCGAGGCAGAGTATCAGGATGTGAGGCGTCTTGCGGACGTTGCAGCCAGTATAGATCGCGATATCTGGACGAATTCCCAACCTCTCCTGACCTGGAGGAGGCCGAAGTTCGTTCGATTGCATCGGTTTCAGGCTGCCGCCTCGAGATGATGCGCACGGCCTTCGCTATGGCTCGAAACGACCGCATTGCGTTGCTCTTGACGACTTCACCATCACGCCGCCGCGTCATCGCGAGATGGGCGCATTGCCTCATCAAGAATGTTACCGGAGAACTGACCGTCAGGATTGGGGCGGCGATACCGAATCGGCTCGGTGTCGCCGATGGCAGGACGGATCAGCATGGGTGCGCGGCGCGAGCTCACGGCGGCGGTGGTAGAGCGCTATCGATCAGCAAGGCGGGCAGATAAGGGGCGCATACTCGACGAGCTTTGCGCGGTGACCGGCTGGCATCGCACGCACGCGGTTCGGGCGCTTGCCGGCCATGTCGCAATTTCGCCGGAGGCCCGGCGGCAGCGAAGGCCGACCGATGGCGCCCCTATCAGGGATGCGCTGGTGGCGCTGTGGGAGGCCTCGGATCGGATCTGCGGCAAGCGGCTCAAGGTAATGATTCCGACGTTGCTCCCTTCGTTGGAGCG